>CAYVAK010000081.1:0-8648 GCA_964448425.1 uncultured Sangeribacter sp. | reverse complement strand
AAATCGTTTTTTCGCAAATGTTGGCTAACTTTGCATTTGCTGTTGGACTCTACACATCCCTGCAAAGCAGGTGGGGGTGCGATTTTTTTGCTGTTTTTTTGGTGGGGATGTTAATTTTTTGTAATTTTGGGGGTATTAGTTTGGTCTGATTTTTTTGTTGACTTTGTTGTTCAACAATTGGATTTTAACTGCTAATGTTTTTTTTGCTCTCAAGTTTATGTAGTTGCTCTGAGTATCTTCGATGCTTTGCTCTCTTAATTGTTTAGGAGGCTTTGAATGTTGGTTGCTCCGAGTCGGCAAAATTGCTCTGAGAATCTATTGTGCTAATGTTATTTTGATTTAATGTCAGGATTTTATTTTTTGAAGGCGTGGAGTGTAGTCTATGCTCCGGACTGCTGTTAAGGGTGGTCGGGATGTGAGCGATGGATGTATGGCTGCCGCCTGAAGGAAGTGGATTTTGATGTTAGGTTTTTATTTAATTTTAAACTCTATTAGGTATGAAAAAAGTTGTAAGATTGTTTGCAACGACGTTGCTTGCTACCGGAAGTGTGATAATGAGCGCTACGGCAGTTAATGCTGACGGTGTGGTGAGGGTGAGCGATAAGGCGCCACAGAAAGCCACTTCAGCTACAGGCGGTACATTTGAGGCTGACTTCTGGGAGGAGTCGGACTTTGACAATTTCAAGATTTTTGATGTTAACGATGATGGTGTTACCTGGAAGTATTATGAGGACGAGGCTTGCGCTCGTGTGATTAAGAATCGTTCGGATGACACTATCGGTAAGGATGACTGGATGATTTCGCGTGCCATGTATCTTACTGTGAATAAGCAGTATACTATTACAGTAGGTATGCGAGCCAAATCGGATGCATATCCTGAGACATTTGAGGTAAAAATGGGCACAGCGCGCACAGTGGAGGGTATGACCATGTCTGTGGTGCCGCTGACAACATTTACACATGAGAATACTAATTATTACAGTGCCGATGTGAAGATCACCAAGTCGGGTTATTACTATCTTGGTGTGCACGCAGCTTCGGCAGCCGACATGATGACTATATATTGCGACTATGTGGGCGTGAGCACCGCTGTGGATGTACGTGCGCCGGGTGGTGTGACCGACCTTAAGGTTGTGCCCGACCGCAATGGCGACAAGTTTGCCGTTGTGAGCTTTAATGCGCCTACGGTGAATATGGCGGGCGATGAGCTGACATCTATTACCGGTGTGAGCATTTATCGCGACGACACACTGCTTACCACAGTGGGCAGCCTTGATCCGGGTGAGGATTATGAGTATGAAGACGACTTCTCCGACATGGATGAGGATGATTCGGCTAAAGGCACCCACACTTGGAAGGTGATCTGCAAGAATAGTTATGGCAATGGTAAGGCTGTGACTAAGGATGCTTATATAGGAATTAATAAGCCGGGAGCGCCTCTGAATGTTACAGCTAAGGAGACATCTACTCAGGGCCAAGTGACAATTACTTGGGATGCTCCGGTGATAGATATAGACGGCAATCCGTTTAATCCGGCTAATTGCACATATACCATCTATGAGGTGGCCAACGGCACCGTAGGTGTGGTAAGAGAGATTGAGGATACGAGCTACACGTATCAGGCTGTGGCTGACGGCGACGACCAAGCGTTTAAGACTTACGCAGTGGTGCCTTCCAGCGAGCGTGGCGATGGATATGTGGGTTATTCCAACTGCATACCTGTGGGCCCGGGTTTCTCCATGCCTTACAAGGAGTCGTTTACCGGCAAGGCAGTGAACAATATACTGGCCATTGTGAACAATGAGAATGAGGGTGAGTGGTATCTGATACCCGATTCTTATCTCACCGGCATTAACTCGGTGGATGGCGACAATGGATTCTTCGGTATGACAATAGCATCGGGCACAGCTGTTGGTACAGCTATGTTTGGTAAGTTTGCTTGCTCGGCAGAGGAGTCGCCGGTGGCTACATTCAGCGCTTACAGCTATGGCCCCGGCGATACAAATGTGATAGATGTGCAGGTGGTGAGCGATGGTGAGACCGAGACAGTGGCCTCATTTGAGCTTGGAAGCCTTAGCACTAAGGCCGGTTGGGTAGAAGCAGTAGCCGACCTTGCCGCTTACTCGGGACGCACATTTGCCTTTAACCTGGTGTTCCACAACAATAATAACAATTATTTGCTTGTAGATGACATTGAGGTGAAAGAGGGTCGCGCAAAAGACCTTTCGATAGATGGCTTTGATGTGCCTGAGACAGTAGATTCCAACAGTACTTATTGCATAATGATAACTGTGAAGAACAGTTCAGTGGCAGTGGCTGAGACCTATACAGTGAATTTGTATAAGGACGGGGAGCTGTTTGCATCGATGCCGGGCATCACACTTAAGTCGGGCGAGACCAACGGATATTCGTTTAACGACTGTGTGAATGTGACCCAGGGCGACAGCCATGTCTATAAAGCAGAAATATTCTTCGACGGCGACCTTGAGCCAGACGATAACACATCAGTGGAGATGACAGCCAAGATTCGTGGCATAGATCTTCCCACAGTGGAGAATCTGGAGGTGAGCTGGAGTGGCCGATATGCTAAGTTCACATGGGAGGCACCGCAGAATGCAGCCAACCTTACCGGTTACAACATCTATAAGGATGGCTCATTGCTGGCCACAGTAGATGCTTCCAAGCTAAGCTACGAAGACCGTTCGACAGCCGGTTCGGGCCACAAGTATCAGGTGAGCGCCCTCTATGAAGGTGGCGAATCGCGTGCAGTGATGGCCGACCTCAGCGGCATCGATTCAGCAGCAGCTGACGGCGTAAGTGTAGCCGTAGAGGGCCGTGAGATAGTGGTCAACGGCGATTATCGCGGCTATGTAGGCGTATTTGACATGTCGGGTAAGGTATATTATTCCGGCGAAGCAGTGCTTCCGTTGCGCGTAAGTGTAGATGGCGGCGTATATGCAGTGAAATACGACGGCTCACTTGTGAAAGTAATTGTGAAATAATGAGATAAACTGAACTTATAGATTCTTACTGCGGGTGCACTCGGTTTCCGGGGTGCACCCGTTTCTTTTTGCTGCCCTCGGGGGATAGATGGGCGGTCCGGAAGCGGCAAAGGGGTGCGGTTGTAGAGCGGTTTTGTGGGGGCTGTGAGTGGGCAAGGGCGCGGCAAATGGCCGGAGATTTGGTGGGGTGGGGGGATTTTATTAATTTTGGGCTTGGATTTTTAATTTTAGCCATGTATAAAGCTTTCCTGAGATATGTGTTGGTTATCCTGTCGGTATTGGCAGTGCATATCGGCGTGTGGGCGCAAGGGCCACAGGTCAATGCAGTGTCGGCGCCGGTGGATGAGGGCCCTGTGAAGGTTCAGACCGGCAGGCCTATAGCAGCTGCCGACACTATGGGTCAAGTCACAATCTCGCTGCTCACTGCCGACCCGGGGCCGGAGATTTTTGAGCTCTATGGCCATGAGGCTGTGAGGGTGGTGATGGCCGATGGCACCGATATGGTGTATAATTACGGGCTTTTCGACTTCAATAGTCCGGGCTTTGTAGTCCGATTTGTGAAGGGAGCCACCGACTATATGGCGGGCTATATGCCCACTTGGGCGTTTGTGGAGAGCTATCGGAGCCGAGGCTCAAAGATAGTGGAGCAGGAGCTCAACCTCAGTGAGGCGGAGAAGGCTCGATTCCTGGAGCTCCTTAACCATGATGTGGACCCTGAATATCGCGAATACCGCTATAAATATTGCACAAACAATTGCGCCACCCGCATCCTCGACGGGCTGGAGAAGGCTATCGGGCAGGTGCCCGCATATGCCGATGCCGCGCCGGAGCTTACCACATATAGGGATGTGATGCGCTATTATAATCGCAACTACGATTGGTATCAGTTTGGCATAGACCTGGCTTTGGGCAGCTATATAGACCGCGATATAGATGCGCGCGAGAAGCTGTTTGTGCCGGTGTTGATGCGTAAAGGCGTTGACACGGCTCGCTTGGGCGGTGGCAAGGCGATTGTGGCCGG
Source organism: uncultured Sangeribacter sp. (assembly GCA_964448425.1). Classification (GTDB taxonomy): domain Bacteria; phylum Bacteroidota; class Bacteroidia; order Bacteroidales; family Muribaculaceae; genus Lepagella. The sequence continues at coordinate 4,625 of CAYVAK010000081.1, read as the reverse complement.
CAGCGAGCGAGTGATTCTCGAAGGAGTGGATGATGCCACTCTGCCGCCCACCTGTGTGTTGCTCAGTCCGATGGCCGCGGCTTTGCTACTGCTGGTAATCACCGGTGTGGTGGTGGTGCGCGATGTGCGCCGCGGAGCCCTCACCCGGTTTTGGTATAGTTTTTGTTGTGTGCTGTTTGGACTTATGGGCATCGTGGTGTGGTTTTTGGCCTTCATCAGCGAGCATGAGGGTGCGAGTCCCAACATCCTGGTGTGGTGGCTTTCACCTGTGAGCCTTGTGGTGGGCATCACCTTGTGGTGTGGCCGCTTGAGAACCTTCAATAGAGTGTTGATGGTGATAGTAGATGCCGGCACCTGTGTCACATTTGTAGCGCTAATCTTGGGTGTGCAGGGCAGCAATGCCGCATTCTATCCCTTGATGCTTACCAATATGCTGCTTGTGGGGGCCTATCTGAGGCTAACCGCCAAGCCGCGAGAGGGCAAGGCAGCGCATAAGACCACTAAATAATCCCCCCTTCCTCAATATAACCTCCTCTTACAGAGACGATGAGCAACAGTAAACCGAAAATAAACCGACTGCTTTCGACGGTAGTGATGAGCTTGTGTGCCATAAATGTGGTGGCGCAGGTCAATGTGTCGCGGCCGCGCTTGGTAGTGTCGATAGTGGTAGACCAGTTGCGTACCGACTATATAGAGTATCTGCAAGGGCTTTTGGGCGACAAAGGCTTTAAACAGCTGATGCGCAAGGGAGTGTATATGCGCGATGTAGACTTCAAGCCGGCGTGGCTCGACAAGGTGAGCGCCACGGCCTTAATCTACACCGGCGCTGCTCCGTCGGTGAGTGGCATCACGGGCGCATATAGCTATAATCCACAGACACTCAAGCAGGAGGCGGCTCTTAACGATCCCTCTGCCATAGGCAATTTCACCACCGAGACTTATAGTCCCAAAGCCTTGGCGCTCTCCACCGTGAGCGACGAGGTGATGATAGACGGCGCGGGGCTCGGGCTGGTGTACAGCATAGCCACTGATCCTCAGCAGGCCATCATCATGGCCGGTCATGCCGGCAGTGGAGCCTTGTGGCTTAACACCGAGACCGGCAAGTGGAGCACTTCCACCTACTACAAGGAGCTGCCGCAGGTGGTGAGCCGTCGCAACTATTCCACGCCGCTCTCAGCGCGCATCGACACCATGCAGTGGCGACCGATGCTCTCCGACCTAAACCGCTATCCGGGCATCCCGGCCCAGAAGCGCCATTACCCCTTCCGCTACACCTTCCCCTCGTCGGCCCGCGACTCCTATAAGATGTGGGCCGCTTCGCCCCGAAGCAATGAGGAAATCACCGGTATTGCTATCGACTATTTGCACTCCCTTAAGCTGGGCAACCGCGGCGACGCCATAGATATGCTTAACATAGGCTACACTGCGGCGCCCTACAAGTATGTGAAAGATGGCGACTATCGCCTTGAGCTTGAGGACACTTATCTGCGCCTTGACTCCGAATTGGGCAGGCTGCTGGATGCTGTCGACAAGGAGGTGGGGCTCACTAACGCGGTGATATTTCTCAGTAGCACAGGCTATTACGATGATTCAGCGTCGGACGACAGTAAATATGGACTCCCCGGTGGAGAATTCTCCACCAAGCGAGCCGGCTCGCTGCTCAATGCCTTCTATTCGGCTCGCTACGGCAATGCCGACTATGTTAGCTGCTTTGCCGGGCGACAGGTGCATCTCAATGCCAAGACCTTTGAGCAGAAAGGCGTGCAGCTCTCCGAGGCGGCCAAGGCGGGCAAGGAATTTTTGCAGCGCATGAGCGGTGTGGCCGATGCCTGGACCCTTTCAGAGATACTCGGCAGCGACAAGTCGGACCTCACTTCGCTGCGTCAAAGCCTGAATGCCGCGACCTCCGGCGACATAATTGTGGCCATAACCCCGGGCTGGACCCTTGTGGATGAAACCACCTACCCACCGCAGAAACAAAACATGAGATACGGAGCTGTGAGCACCCCGGCCTTTATCATGGCGCCGGGCATTGCAGCTCAGACGATTAACACGGGGATTGACGCCTCAGTGCTTGCTCCCACCTTCACACAAATCTTGCGCATACGCTCCCCTAACGGAGCCTCCACAAAGCCGATAGTGTTCTGAAAAGAGAGCCAACCCCCTGCCCTGAAACATCTAAGGAGCTAAATATTAGGAGGATTCGGCAAAAATTCTTAACTTTGCAGAGCATTTTGCCTTGAATTGGCGGCGAAGCCGTGGCGGTTGGTAATCAGCCCCTTCGCTTTATAAAGGTAATCAGAGACATATAAATTGCGCTCATTCAGAGAGCTACCGACAGCCCCGGCAGCCCGAAGCGGCCAATTTAAGATATCCAAAACGAAAACTATAGTCCGATAAATAATGGGATTCAGCACAATATTAAAGAAAGTATTTGGCGACCAGAGTGAAAGAGCCGTAAGGCCTCTGTGGGAACGCCTTAACAAGGAGATTAAGCCTATCTCCGAGCAAATTGAGGCAATCAGCAACGATGAATTGCGCCACAGAATAGATGTAATCAGAGATGATATACGCTCTTCAGCGCAAGTCTACAAAGACCAGATAGCTCAGACCCGCAAGGAGATTGAGCTTTTGGACTACGACAAACGCGAGCCGCTTTGGCGCAAAATCGACGACCTCAAGGAGCAATATTTCGACCTCTACGCTCAGAAGCTCGATGCAGCTCTGCCCGAGGTGTTTGCCATAGTAAAGGAGACAGCTCGCCGCTTCAAAGAAAACGACACCGTAGAGGTGACCGCTACCGAGGCCGACCGCAAGTTGGCAGCCGATGGCAAAGACTTCATCACCATAGATGGCGATAAGGCAATCTACAAGAACGAGTGGGTGGCCGGCGGCAACCTCATAAAGTGGGACATGGTGCACTACGATGTTCAGCTCATAGGCGGACAGGTGCTCCACGGACGCCTTAAAGATGGCAAGAAAGTAAGCAACAATATAGCGGAGATGGCTACCGGTGAGGGTAAGACCCTTGTGGCCACACTCCCGGTGTTCCTCAATGCCCTCACCGGCGAAGGTGTGCACGTTGTGACCGTCAACGACTATTTGGCGAAACGTGACTCCGAGTGGATGGGCCCTACCTACCAGTTCCACGGACTCACCGTAGATTGCATAGATAAGACTACCCCCAACAGCGCCGAGCGTCGTGCGGCATACCTCGCCGACATCACATTCGGTACGAACAACGAATTCGGTTTCGACTACCTGCGCGACAACATGGCCACACAGACCTCCGAGCTTGTGCAGCGCGATGACCACTATTATGCCATAGTGGATGAGGTGGACTCCGTGCTTATCGACGATGCCCGTACCCCGCTTATCATCTCCGGTCCGGTGCCCAAGGGCGACGACCAGATGTTTGAGCAGTATAAGCCCAATGTGGAGAAGGTGGTGAATGCGCAGCGCAAACTCGCTAACACCCTTCTGGTAGAGGCTAAAAACAAAATCAACGCAGCTTGGAGCGGCGATGAAGCCCAGGTGGCTAAATTCAACGAGCCGGGCGCCGAGAAGCCCATCACAGCCAAGCAGCTTGAAGAGGATGGCGGATTGGCCCTGTTCCGTGTCTACAAAGCACTTCCTAAATATGGCCCGCTCATCAAATTCTTGAGCCAGGACGGTGTGAAGCCGCTTATGCTCAAGGTTGAGGCTAAATATATGGCCGACAACAACCGCGAAATGCCCAAGGCCGTGGAGCCCCTCTATTTCGTGATTGATGAGAAGAACCACAGCATCGAGCTCACCGATAAAGGTATCGATGTGCTCACCGGCACCACCGAAGACCCTGAATTCTTCGTGCTGCCCGACATAGCCGGCCAGCTCTCCGGAGTGGAGAATGAGAAGCTCACCGACGAAGAGAAGAAGGAGAAGAAGGATTCACTGCTGCAAAACTACGCTGTGAAGGCTGAACGTGTGCACACTGTGAATCAACTTCTGAAGGCCTACACCCTTTTCGACCTCAATGTGGAATATGTGATTGACGACAACAAGATTAAGATTGTCGACGAGCAGACCGGCCGTATCATGGAGGGTCGTCGCTATTCCGATGGCTTGCACCAGGCTATTGAAGCAAAAGAGGGTGTGAAGGTAGAAGCCGCCACACAGACATTTGCAACTATCACTCTGCAAAACTACTTCAGAATGTATCGCAAACTTGCCGGTATGACCGGTACGGCGATGACTGAAGCAGGCGAGTTTTATGATATCTATAAGCTCGAGGTAGTGGAAATCCCCACCAACCGCCCTGTGATACGTCAGGATATGAACGACCGTGTGTATCGCACCAAGAAAGAGAAATATGCCGCTGTGATAGAGGAGGTGGTAAAGATGGTGGAAATGGGCCGTCCGGTGCTTGTGGGCACCACAAGTGTCGAGATTTCCGAGTTGCTCTCCAAGATGCTTACCCTGCGCAAGATACCTCACCAAGTGCTCAACGCCAAGCTCCACCAGAAGGAGGCCGACATTGTGGCTCACGCCGGTGAGAAGGGCACAGTGACTATAGCCACCAACATGGCAGGTCGTGGTACCGATATCAAGCTCACCCCGGAAGTGAAAGAAGCCGGAGGTCTGGC
>CAYVAK010000080.1:0-8671 GCA_964448425.1 uncultured Sangeribacter sp. | reverse complement strand
CAATTGTTAATTTAGGCGCAAATTTACGGAAAATTTGCGCCATTTCCAACTTTTCCGGCAAATTAATTGTGTATGTACGCCCTCCGACCCGCCCCGATTATTTTGCAGTTACTTAAATAATTGCTACCTTTGCAGCTATAATAACTACGGCCCGGGAATAGTCTTCAAACCATGCGCGATTCCCGCATCTTATCGGCCGGAAGGCCAATTTAGGCAACTATGAGGCCAATTTAGATAACTATGAGGCCAATTTAGGCAACTATTATGAAGATAAAAGTCGGCACTTTTGCTATCGCTTTAGCTGTAGTGATGATGTTGTGTCTGCAAGTTCTGCCACACCACCATCACCATGAGCTCCTGTGCGCAAGCGACAGGCAAGAGGCGGCCGACATCCAAGAGACGGCCGACATCCAAGAGGCGGCCGACATCCATGCTCCCCTGCAACAGGCGGCCCACAGTGCCGAGGAGGCCCACACAGGCTGTGTCGGCCACGGCCAAGGTGTCACCCTCTGCCACAGCCACCACGGAGGCGGCGAAGGTTGGGGCTGTGTGGAGAAAATGAACTACACAAAAAACAATTCCGCCAAAAACAGCCGCCCCGGCTCTACCCTGCCCTCACCCCTACTCCCCATCCTCGCGGCAGCCATCCTTAGCTGCCCCACAGAAGAGCCTGCGCCCTGCTATTCAGACGCTTATCATCTTGCACTCTATTCAGAACATATAGCCGCCGCCAAGGCTCTGCGTGCACCGCCCGCACCCCTCTCATAGGCGGAACTCCAACCCATAGCTTAACTTTCAGCCTCACGCTTTGCACTTTTTCCGTGCAGAGCTGTTGTGGATATATACACACACCGCGCCTACAGCGGTGGCCATAACCCGATTTAAATAAAGTCACAACTCACCCTGCAAGCCCCCCTGGCGGACTTGCAGCGGCCAACACTTCAAACACATACACACAATATGAAACTAAAATATCTTGGCACGGCCATAATTGCCGCCCTACTGATGTGCGGCTGCAACAGCGGCAACAAAGCTGCCGACAATCACAGCGAAAGCGAAGAGCACAAAGAGGGCGCCTCGGAACATGGCGACGAAATAGTGCTCACTGAAGCGCAACTGAAAGAGATGGAGGTAAAAACCGAAGCCGCCCGCAGAGGCGCCATGCAAGGTGTGCTCAAAACCGGTGGCTGCATAGAGTCGCCTCAAGGCAGCGAGCAGACCATCTCGGCCACAGCCTCCGGCATCATACACTTCACCGGCGGAAGCCTCACCGAGGGCGTAGCCGTCAAGGGCGGACAATCTATAGCCGGCATCACCTCGCGCGACCTCCAAAACGGCGACCCGGCCGTCAAAGCACGCATCGACCTGGAGACAGCCCGCAGCGCCTACGAACGCGCCCAGCGCCTCATTGGCGACAAGATTATCTCCCAACGCGAATATGAGCTCCTGCGCCAAGACTATGAGCGCGCCAAAGCCACCTACTCCGCCCTCATGAACAACCGCGGGAGCGGCGGCAGCGTATCAGTGACGGTGCCCCACAGCGGATATGTGCGCCAAGTGCTTGTGAGCGACGGCCAATATGTGGCCGAGGGCCAAGCCATAGCCGTGATTGGCGAAAACAGCCGCCTCTGGCTCGTGGCTCAAGTGCCCGAAAACAAATGGAGCGAAATAGACCGCATCAAAGATGCCAAATTCAAAACCTCCTACACCGACATAGCCACCCTCTCCGAGCTCGGCGGCAAGATTTGCTCCCGCGGCAAATCGAGTGCCGACGAGACCCCCTACCTGCGCGTGGTGTTTGAATTCACCAACCCCGGCAACGGCATCTACGCCCCCGGCTCTTACGCCGAAGTGTATCTGCTCAGCGACTCCGAAACCAACACCCTGAGTGTGCCCCTGAGCGCCCTCACCGAAGAGCAAGGCCTATACTACGTGTATGTGGCCAACGACGATGAGCCCGGCAGCTTCACCAAACGCGAAGTGAGCATCGGCATCAGCGACGGCGAACGTGTGGAGATTCTTGCCGGCCTCCAAGAGGGCGAGAATGTGGTGAGCCACGGCACCTACAATGTGAAGCTCGCTTCCCTCAACGCCGAAATACCTCACGGCCACAGTCATTAACAGTCATCTCACTCTAAATCACATCAATAATGCTTAATCGAATTATAAGATTTTCACTGCGCAACAGGCTCGCCATCCTCATAGCGGCCGTGCTGCTGATGGTGGGCGGCCTATACACCGCCCGTGAGATGGATGTCGACGTGTTTCCCGACCTTAACGCGCCCACCGTGGTGGTGATGACCGAAGCCACCGGCATGGCGCCCGAAGAGGTGGAACGCCTGGTGACCTTCCCCGTAGAGACCGGCGTCAACGGCGCCGCAAATGTGCGCCGTGTGCGCTCTTCATCCACCACCGGATTCTCTGTGGTGTGGGTAGAATTCGACTGGGGCACCGACATCTACAAGGCCCGCCAGATTGTTTCCGAAAAGCTGGCCGGCATTGCCGAGTCGCTCCCACCCGGTGTGGGCAACCCGGTGCTCGGCCCTCAATCATCCATACTGGGTGAGCTCATGTTTGTGTCGCTCACCTCCGACTCCCTCTCCATGCAGCAGCTCCGCACCATTGCCGACTGGAACATCCGCCCCAGGCTCATGGCCACCGGCGGTGTGGCTCAAGCCACTGTGATGGGCGGCGACATTAAAGAATACCAGATTCTGCTCAAGCCCGACAAGCTCAGCCAATTTAAAGTGAGCCTCTCCGAAGTGGCCGAGGCAGTGAGAGAGATGAACCGTAATGTGTCGGGCGGCATCCTCTATGAGTATGGTAATGAATACATTATACGAGGCCTCATTTCTGAAAGCAACATTGAAGAGCTGGGCCTCACCTCGGTGAAAAGCGCCGACGGCTACTCCCTCTACCTCAACCAAGTGGCCGACGTCACCATAGGCAGCAAATCGCCCAAAATGGGCGTAGCCTCCCACGACGGTAAGCCCGCCGTGATTATCACCGTCACCAAGCAGCCCGACACCTCCACCCTGGAGCTCACCGACAAAATCGACGCAACCTTGGAGGAGCTCAAAAGCAGCATCCCCTCAAGCGTGAAGATATCCACCGACATCTACCGCCAGGAACGATTCATCAACTCCTCTATCGACAATGTCACCAAATCGCTCTACGAAGGCGGCTTCTTTGTGGTGATAATCCTCTTCGTGTTCCTGATGAACTTCCGCACCACCATTATCTCGCTCATCACCATCCCCTTATCGCTGCTGGTCACTATTCTGGCGCTCAAATATATGGGCCTGAGCATCAACACCATGAGCCTTGGCGGTATGGCCATAGCCATCGGCTCGCTGGTCGATGATGCCATTGTAGATGTGGAGAATGTCTTTAAGCGCCTGCGCGAAAACAGGCTCCTGCCCAAGGAGCAACGGCTGCCCAAGCTCACCGTAATCTACAACGCCTCCAAGGAGGTGAGAATGCCTATCCTCAACTCCACACTGATAATCATAGCCAGCTTCGTGCCCCTATTCTTCCTCTCCGGCATGGAGGGAAGGATGCTCGCCCCGCTGGGCATAGCATTCATCGTGGCCCTGCTGGCCTCCACTCTCGTGGCCTTGACCCTCACACCGGTGCTTTGCAGCTACCTGTTGGGCAGCAAGCGCGACGAGAAGCATATGGCCAAAGAGCCGTGGCTCACTCGCAAGCTCAAAGGGGGCTACGCCAAGCTCCTTAACAGCAGCCTTAGCCACAAGAAGGTGGTAGTGGGCGTCACTCTGGTGGTGCTCGTCGCCTCAATCTGGATACTCTGCGGGCTCGGCCGCAGCTTCCTGCCCCCCTTCAACGAAGGCTCGTTCACCATAGGTGTGAGCACCATGCCCGGCATCTCGCTCGAAGAGTCCGACCGCATAGGCCGCAAGGCTGAAGAGCTCCTGCTCTCCATCCCCGAAATCAAAACCGTGGGCCGCAAAACAGGCCGCGCCGAGCTCGACGAGCACGCCCTGGGTGTCAACAACTCCGAAATTGAAGCCACCTTCGCCCTCTCCGACCGCGACAAAGAGGCCGTCATGGCCGACATACGCCGCCTGCTGGGCGAAATCCCCGGCATCAGCATCGAAGTGGGCTCCCCAATCTCCCACCGTATCGACGCTATGCTCTCAGGCACTCGCGCCGGCATAGCCATCAAAATCTTCGGCAGCGACCTGAACAAGATGTATGAGATTGGCAACAAGATTAAGCGAAACATAGCCGGAATCCAGGGCATCGCCGACCTTAATGTGGAGCAACAAGTGGAACGCCCGCAACTCAAGATTGTGCCCAAACGCGAATCGCTGGTGCGCTACGGCATGACCCTGCCTCAATTTGCCGAAACGGTGAGGACACTGCTCGGCGGCGAAGTGGTGTCGCAAGTCTACGAAGGCTCGCAAGCCTACGATCTGACGCTCAAAGTAGCCGACGACCAGCGCAACTCCATCGACGCCATACGCAACCTCATGGTCGACGCCGGCGACACCAAAGTGCCCCTAAGCCTGCTGGCCGACGTCACCTCCTCGGCCGGCCCCAACACCATCAACCGCGAAAATGTGTCGCGCAAACTGGTGGTCTCGGCCAATGTGGCCAACCGCGACCTCTCCGGCGTGGTGGAGGAGATTCAAGAAGCCATCGACAAAAACATTCAGCTCCCGGAAGGCTACCATATAGAATACGGCGGACAGTTTGAGAGCGAGAAAAACGCCTCGTCAACTCTGCTCATCACCTCCCTATTCTCCATAATAGTAATCTTCATGCTGCTCTACTTCCAGTTCCGCAACCTCACCCAGTCGGCCGTTGTGCTCATCAACCTGCCGCTGGCCCTGATAGGTGGCGTGGTGGCCATCAAGCTCTCGGGCGGCATCCTCAGCATCCCCGCCATCATCGGCTTCATCTCCCTCTTCGGTGTGGCCACACGCAACGGCATGCTGCTCATTTCGCGCTACAACGACCTGCGAGCCGAGGGCCTCTCTGTGAGAGACAGCGTTATGGTAGGCTCACTTGACCGCCTCAACCCCATCTTGATGACGGCCCTCACCTCAGCCCTCGCCCTCATACCTATGATTGTGGGCGGCGCCCTACCCGGCAACGAGATTCAAAGCCCTATGGCTAAAGTGATTCTCGGCGGCCTTGTGTCATCCACCCTGCTCAACGGCCTCATTATCCCCGTGATGTATATCCTAATTAATAAGAAATCAGCCCCCGAAGCCACCACCGCCCCCGAGGCTATAACCATCGACCACAATGAAAAGAATTAGCATACTGCTGCTCGCCCTCACAAGCCTGTCGGCACCCCTCTTCGCCTCCGAGACTATTGCCTCCGTCTCCGCCACTGTGGAGAACAACAACAGCTCCCTGAAGGCTCTGCGCACAGCCATTGAAGCCAAAAAGCTGGAAAACAAAACCGGCATCTATCTGCCCGACCCCGAAGTGGAATTCAACTACCTCTTCGGCACCCCCGGCGCCATTGGCAACCGCACCGACGTCAGTGTCACTCAAGAGTTCGACTTCCCCACCATCAGCGGCCGACGCAACTCCCTGGCAAAAGAGCAAAACAAACTCGCAGACCTGGAATATAAGGTGGAGCGAATGTCCATTATGCTCCAAGTGAGGGAGATTTGCATCCGCCTCACCTACATCAACCGCCTCACCGAAGAGCTCACTATGCGCCTGGACCAAGCCAACTCCATAGTGCGCACCGAAGAGCGCCGACTCCAAGAGGGCCTTTCCACCATGCCCGAGCTCAACAATGTGAAAGTGGCCGCCGCAAGTACCGAGGGTCAAATCAAGTCGCTGCAAGCCCAACGAGCCGAGCTCCTCAGCCGCCTCAAAGGCCTCAACGGTGGCATCCCTATCGACTATACCGCCACCGAATATGAGCCCGCCACCCTGCCCGGCGACTTCGCTCAGTGGATGAGTGAGGCCGAGGCTCAAAGCCCCATCATGGCATATGTGGGCCAAGAGGTGGAAGTGAGCCGCTCGCAGCTCGCCCTGAGCAAATCCATGGGCCTGCCCACATTCTCAGCCGGCTACATGCTGGAGAAGACCTTGGGCCAGAACTACCAAGGCATCTCCGTGGGCATCTCCGTGCCCCTGTGGTCAAACCGCAACCGAGTGAAGCAAGCCGACACCGCCCTGCTCGCCTCCCAACTCAAAGTGGAAGACGCACGCCTCAACCTCTACAACACCCTCGAAGTGCTCTATGCCAAAGCACAAGGGCTCCGCGAGGCCGCCGAAATCTACGACAAAGCCCTCAGGGAAAGCAGCAACAGCACCCTGCTCAAAAAGTCGCTCGACGAAGGCAACATCACCATCCTTGAATATCTGATGCAGATGAGCCTCTACTTCGACACCGTAGACAAACAGCTCGAAGCCCGGCGCGACTACTACCTAGCCCTCGCCGAGCTCCAAGCCTACGTGATGCCCTAACCCCCCTGCAGAGATGCACCATGGCGCATCCACCTCTCAATCACCTGATTAACACCACATTACCGCATACACCAACAGTTAACCGGACACACAACCAACTTCCCTACGGAAGTTAGCTGCGTGCCCGGCTAACCATATCTATCCGGTGCCCCGAATGGTGCACTACGGCCGCCCCAATTACATATCCTCCAAATTATTTTCTCGCCGCATTTGCCTAATAATCAATTTTTTTCTTACCTTTGCAGAGCATTATCTATTACCCTACAATATCATGAACAAATTTTACTTATCAGCTGTGCTGCTGCTTAGCGCTATCGCCGCTCAAGCCTACGACTTCGATGTAGACGGTATCTACTACGACATCACTTCACAATCCGAGAAGACTGTCGCTGTCACTTACGCCGAATTGGAGGTGGAAACTCCAACCTACGCCGGCAACCTGGTCATACCCGGATCGGTGCAAAACAATGGCACCACCTATTCGGTGACCGAAATCGGCTATGAGGCATTCGCCAACTGCACCTCACTCACCGACCTCACCATCCCCGAGACGGTAACCGCCTTCGGCGAATATGCTTTTCAAAAATGCTCCGGCCTCACAAAATTCACCTTGCCCAAATCGGTAACCACCATCGGCAATGGTGCATTCTACGGTTGCACCTCCATCACTGAATTCATCGTCGACTCCGAGAGCCAAGCTTTCAAAGCCCAAGATGGTGTGCTTTACAGCAAAGACGGCGCCTCAATAGTGTGCTGCCCGCGCCTTCAAGAAGGCGAATACACCATCCCCGCCACCGTCGAGCAGATAGAGCCTTACGCATTCTGCGAATGCGAGAAGCTGACTAAAATCACCATCCCCGGTTCAGTGAAAAGCATTGGCAGAGGCGCCTTCGCAGTCTGCCACTCGCTCACAGAGCTCAATTTGCCGGAATCGGTGGCGTCTATCGACATCAACGCCTTCAACAACTGCTCTTCACTTGAGCGCATCACCGTGGCGGCCGGCAACAATGCCTTCGCATCGCAAGACGGTGTGCTGTACAACAAAGAACTCACCACTCTCGTAGCCTACCCGGCCGGCCGTGAAGGCGAATACACCATCCCCAACAGCGTGACCGCCTTGGAGTTCAGAGCATTTTGCGACAACGCCAAACTAACCGCAATAGTCCTGCCCGAATCGCTGACATCCATCTCCGAATTGTGCTTTATAAATTGCTCTTCTCTTCAAAAGGCCGTGCTGCCCGATTCTTTAACCTCCATTGAGGAAGCCGCCTTCGAATATTGCTCCTCCCTGGCCGAAATTACTCTGCCCAAAACGCTGACAACACTTGGCAATTATGCTTTCAGCTGGTGCTCAGCGCTGAAAAGCATCACCATCCCCTCCGGCATCACCGCCCTCAACGAAGGAGTGTTCTGCTACAACACATCGCTCACTGAAATCAACCTTCCCCCCACTCTTACCACCATTGGCCAATTCACATTCTTCGGATGCGAAGCCCTCACCGATTACGTAGTCCCCGAAACAGTAACAACTTTCGAAGGCTATAGCTCATTTGCTTGGTGCACCTCACTGAAAAGCATCTATTTCCCCGACACTATCACAACACTCGGCATAGAAACAGTGTGGAAGTGCACTTCGCTCACCGATGTACACCTCCCCGCCCATCTCACCTCTATCACCTACGGACTCCTCGCCGACTGCACAGCGCTGGAATCGATCGAAATTCCGCAGACTGTGACAAGTATAGGCGAGTTCGGGTTTGAAGGCTGCACCGCCCTGAAATCTCTCGACCTGCCCGCGGCAGTGACCGAAATAGGAACTAACGCCTTCCATGAATGTTACTCGCTCGACACCTTGACCAGCCGCAACCCTGTGCCGCCGACCGTAGCCAACTCCGACGCATTCGACGGCTGCAACATCTCCACCGTATACGTGCCGCAAGAGTCGGTGACAGCATATAAAGAGGCCCCCGTGTGGTGCGACCTAAACATTGTAGGTGCCGACCTCAGCGGCATCTCCGGCGCAGCAGTCGACACCCCCACATCGGCGCCTAAATGCTACGACCTCAAAGGTATGCCCGTAAGCAGCGACACCCTCACCCCCGGCCTCTACATAATCGACGGCCGCAAAGTCCTCGTAAAATAACAGTCCAACCCGACTATTAAGGCGTGGGTGTGTCATAATTGAATTATGGCACACCCACGCCCTTGCCTA
>CAYVAK010000079.1:0-9048 GCA_964448425.1 uncultured Sangeribacter sp. | reverse complement strand
GCATCTGCCTTACAAGCAGAGGGTCGGGGGTTCGAATCCCTCAGCGCCCACCATTTTCCCCGAACAATAAATTAGCAAGATGATTAAGCGGACTATTCGTGAGAACAGTCTCGCTTTTTTTGTGTAGCTACCACATTTCGGGGCTTTCCCCTTTCTCTAACCACGAAATAATTTGTAACTTTGCTTCATATTATCAATCTATTGCAGTAGTTATGTGGTTTTATCTCCACCGAAAAAAATTGTGGCTCTCCGACTTCCTTAAAGGCTCGCCATTGGGGCGTACACTTAGGGAGATTCGTGCTATAAATTCATCAGAAAATAGTGATGCTCTTGCGCTCCATCGGGAGTATATGAATGGCCTGCTTGAGTTTGCTACTGCTAATGTGCCATTTTATGCACCGTATGTGGGGTGTGACCGGCAAGATTTTCCGGTTGTAAGTAAGACTACTATTATGGAAAATTACGACGATTTTTGTACACCCGTTGATAAGATACCGGGGCATAAAGGCCCCCTGTTTATCAAACGTACAAGTGGCTCTACAGGTGTGCCGATTTCCGTGCCGGTCGACTCTCGATGTCAGCTTCGTAGAATTGCGGCTATTAAGTATGAAAATGAAAAGCTGAATTTCCGCTCTTTTTGCCCCTTGTTGCATATACGGTCGTTAGCCCACTATAGATATGGTAAGGCCGGAAAGTATAAATCGTTTGTCTATAATTCTCGCGAGAATATATACTATGCATCAAATTTCAATCTTTCCGACTCCGGAATCAAAGATATTCTTGAGCTTATAAATGGCAAACAGATTGAGTTTGTGAGGGGCTATGTCACTTCTTTAGATTCTATAGCCGATTATGCTATAAGTCATCACATCAAGCTCCCTTTAAAGCCTTCTTTTATTGCGGTGGGAGAGAAGCTGTTGGCCTCAACTAGAGATAAGATTGTGAATGGCTTGGGGTGCAATGTCGTGTCGCAATATGCCACTGAGGAGTTTGGTGTTTTAGGGCAAAGTGATATCAACCCCACGACATCTGAAATCTTACTCAATAGGGCTAATTGCTTTGTTGAGATTTTAAAGGATGATAACACAGATGCTGCGGAAGGTGAGCTCGGCAGAATCATTATTACTGATTTTACTAATTATGCCATGCCTCACATTAGATATGATACGGGTGATGTGGCCCTTGCCGGCAGATATTATAATGGAGAGTTGCTCTCAATAAAGAATATTGTGGGCCGACGATATGATTTGATTTATACCACTTCCGGCAGATGGCTGGATTTTTTTAACTCTGTCCCCTATTCGATATATAGCAATGCCGGCATCCGGCAATGGCAGTTTATTCAGAATGAGGCAAAGCGCTACACACTTAAGCTTAATCTTGCCGCTGGTGCACCGAAGGTGGCTAATGAAGGTTCGCTGCGTTCGGAACTTAAGGCGCTTCTTGGCGAGGATGCGCAGATTGATATAGAGTATGTAGACAATGTTCCGGTGCTTAACTCCGGGAAACGGAGGATGGTGGTGAATGCCATGCTCACAGGTAAATAAGTCGCACTTATGCAGAAAGAGAATATATATATACTTGGCGTTGGTCGCAACACTATCACTGTGGTCGACCTTGCTGAACAGTGTGGTTACAATGTGGCGGGATTGCTGCATTATGATAAAAGTCGTGTGGGAGAATCGTATTTCGGCCACAAGATTGTGGGGTGTTTTGCCGATATGCTGCAAGGGGAAGATCTTCCGGATGGCTGTTTGGCATTGTCGATGGGCGATTTGCAGCTGCGCGCTTCAATTTTTGAATCGTTGGTGGCTGCGGGCGCTCAAATCCCTACTCTGATTCACCCTTCGTGTGTAGTGTCGCGCTACGCAGAGATTGGCTCCGGTGTTCAGATCAATCCGGGAAGTGTGGTGCAGGCCGGCACGGTGGTGGGCTCGAATAGTGTGATTACGGTAAATAGTGTAGTGGCCCATTCCTCTCGGGTGGGCTCTGATTGCTTGATTTCGGGTAATACTATTATAGGTGCTTATTGCCGCATTGGCGATGGCACCCACATTGGTCAGGGGGCTGCTGTGGTGTCGGGCAAAGTGAGCAGCATAGGCAGCAATTGTGTCCTTGGTGCCGGGTCTGTTTTGATTTGCGATATGCCCGATAGAAGTGTGTTTGTGGGCAATCCGGCGCAATTTTTGCGTTGGAACGGGGTCTAAATAGTGTGGATGGGCCGTGGCGGGGGGCGGCTATTTGGTGAGGTCGCCGATTACCAGGGAGGCCAGGATGAAGCCGAAGATGGCGGTGGTGTGGGCCATGGTGCCGTTGATTTGGGCTTTTGAGGAACACCATTCATGGTTCACAAGATTGGGGTCGCCGGGGCCTATCTGCGCTTTGGGGCAGAGGCAGGCGGAGGTGCCGCAGCTGTGGTTCACACCGCGGTTTTGCACCAGCTCGGGGCTGTAGACGCAGGTGAATTTGCGGCGGGGAAATTGTTTGCTTTTTTTGAATTTGTTGCGCAGGGCTCTGGCCAGGGGGCAGCCTTTCACTTTCCAAAATTCTGCTGTGGAGATTTGCAGTGGGTCGAGCTTGAGGGCTGCGCCCATGGAGGAGTAGAATTTGGCTTGTGTGGAGGTGGCGTGGCGTATGAGGAGTGCTTTGTTTTCGAGGCTGTCGATTGCGTCGATTATGTAGTCGTAGGTTTCGATTTGGAAGTCGTTGGCGGTGTCGGCTGAGTAGATTTTCTGGAGAGCGAGGATTTCTGCGTCGGGGTTGATTTCGAGCAGGCGAGCTTTGAGGGCTTCCACTTTCACTTGGCCCACGGTCTTCATTGTGGCCATGAGTTGGCGGTTGATGTTGGTGATGCACACACGGTCGGAGTCTACGATGGTGATTTTGCGCACACCGCTGCGCACCAGGCTTTCGGCACACCAGCTGCCCACGCCTCCTACTCCGAATATTATCACTTTTGCTTCTGAGATTTTTTGCAGTGCTTCACCCCCTATTAGGAGTTCGGTGCGGCGGAATAGTCCTCTGTCTCTGGCCATAGTCTGGATTTTTGTTTGTGAGTGTTCGCTGTGCGAAGGGGTTAATAAGGGCTGTTTTATTTTCTGCAAAGTTAGCTATTTTTGTTGGATTTTCATAGCTGTGGCTTGCAGGGGGGCTGCGAGCGGGGGTGGCTGTGGCCTATAAAAAAGGTCGGCAAGCAGGTTTCTGCTCGCCGACCCGATTTTTATGTTGGGTTGTGTGATTCTCTGTGGAATCGGTGGGGCTGATTAGCGCACCACTTTCTTGGCTACGGTCACTGTGCCGTCGGCGTGTGTTTGTTTCACAATCACGATGCCTTTAGCTGTAGCGCTCACTTGTGAGCCGGTGGTGTCGAAGTATTGTGTGCTTACCACGGGTGAGAGGTCGGCTGAGATGCCCTCTACGCCTGTTACGTCAAGGGAGGTGATGTCGGAGTAGTATTTCTTGCCGTCGGCGGGGTTGGTGTAGATGAGGCGTACACCGAGCGACTCCATGGTGTTGAAGTAGAAGTATACGTAGTGGTAGTCGTTGCCGACTTGGTATTGGATGTCATACTCGTCGGTGTAGGTGTAGGGCACTTCGGTGTAGTCTTTGTCAATTTTGGGGTAGTCTTCGGTTGAGAATGTGAACACTTCACCGTCTACATACACTTCGTAGCTGCAATATTCGGGGCGGAGGAGCTGAGCCTCTACTGTTTGGCAGGGGGCTGTGAAGCGCAGGCCAATCTGGCTGTAGTTTTCCCAGAGGTCTTCATATTTGAGCACTGAGGGAGCGGCGGGGGTGTAGTCGCTGATTTCGCCTTGGCGGTAGATTGTGGGGTCGACTGCTACGGTGTTGGGCGATACATCTTTGTTGCCTTCGTTGATGAGGAGCACATCGTCGGTTGTGGGTGAGGTGAGGATGTGGTCGGCCTCATTGTAGTCGAACACGAAGCTGGTGCCGGTAGGTGTCACAACGCCGATTTCGCGGTTGTAGGCTTCGCTGAATTCGTATTTCACTACGCCGGCCATGGTGTAGTTGTAGCGATAGTAGGCGTTACCCACGTATTGAGCTGAGGGGACTACTACTTTTGTGAAGTTCTCGGAGTCGGAGTTGCAGGTGGTGATTGTGCCTTTGAAGGTCCACTCGGGGAATTCTTGGTTGAAGCCTTTGAAGTAGACGTCTTCACCGTCGATGGCTACTTGCATGAGCCATTTGGGGTTGTCGTTGTATTTCTCTTCTATTACCCAATCTTCAAATTTGAGGCCTTCGGGGGCTGTTACTGCTGTAGCGGAGAAGGGGGTGAGGACTATGTTCTTGTCGGCGTAGCCGTCGAAGTAGAAGTATTCGTCCCACACGTCGTAGTCGCCCACGCCGATGTAGAGGTCGCCTTGCTGGGTGATTGTGCCGTCTTCGTTGATGTTGAAGGTTACGGTTTGTGTGTCGGATACAGAGTAGGATGTTGTGCCGTCTTCGGTGGTCGACTCAAAGCAAGCAGCATAGAAGTTGTAGACCATCCACTCGTAGTCTTCCATGTAGATGTATTGGGGGAAGTTGAATGTGATGGTGGTGTTGTCGGCATTAACGTCGCCCACGATGTAAGAGCCGAAGGGGGCGTTGGAGAGTGGGTTGAGCCAGTAGGCTTTGCCATCTTCGGTGAATGTTATGTCGGCAATGACGCCGTCTACGTTTGATTCGCTTACACCAAATACGTTTGATACGCTTGATGAGCTTCCGGAGTAGTGTTTAAGGGTGCCTTCGGGCGCTTCGGTGATGATGCTTTGTCCCTCGAGGTCGGCTTCAGTGATTTTGTTGGCCACTGATTTGGAGGCAGCTTTGCGAGCTTTATTTGCTACCTGCTCAGAGAGATTGAAGTTGCCGCGTTGTGCGGGCACAACTGTGCCGGCTACAGCGCTCATTGGGGTGATGGCGGCTGCGGCGAGAAGTAGTTTGTAAATAGTTTGCATAAGCGTTAAGTTTATTAAGTGAATGCCTGTGGCCGGGGCTTGTGCCTCAATGCCGTGGGCGTAATTTGGTTATTCGGTTGGTAATAGAGAAGAGAGTCGGGAGGGTGGTGAGGGTGTTAGTCCGGGGTTATTTGAGCGATTTGCTCACAGCCATACGGCGGCGATGCTGGCGGCGGGGGAAGTATTCCCATTGGTTTTGCACTTTGGCGTTTTCGGCCATTTCGGGGTTGCTTTCGGCATATTTGAAGCCGTGCTTGATGTACATGGGTATGAGGTCTTGGAAGAGGAGTGCGTTGACACCTTTCGATTGGTATTCGGGCTTTACGGCCACAAGCAGGAGGTCGACGCGGTCGTTTTTGCCTTTGAGGCCTTTGAGCAGCGGCAGCCACCCGAAGGGGAAGATTTTGCCTTTCGATTTTTGCAGGGCTACGCTCATGGATTGCATTGAGACGCCTACGCCCACAAGGCGGTCGGAGGCATCTACCACCAGGGACACCAGGTCGAGGTTGAGCATGGGGATGTAGAGCTCCACATAGTGGTTTATTTGGCGTTCGGTGAGCGGGCAGTAGCCGTAGAGCTTGTCGTAGGCTTCGTTGATAAGCTCGAAGAGGGCTTTGCCGTAGCGTTGTTTAATCTCTTTTTTAGATGTGAATTTGAGCACCCTAAGGTCGTATTTCTTTTTCACAATCTCGGCTATGCGGTTGTGCTTCTCGGGGATGGCGTCGGGGATTTCTATCACATATTCTATCCATTCCACCTCTTTTTCATAGCCCAGGCGGGCCAGGTGGTCCACATAGTAGGGGTAGTTGTAGATGGTGGCCATAGTTGAGAGCTCCTCGAAGCCTTCGGTGAGCATGCCTTCGTGGTCAAGGTCGGTAAATCCCAGCGGGCCCACAATGCTTTCCATGCCTTTTTCGCGGCCCCAGTCTTCGGCGGCTTTGAAGAGTGCTGCCGACACTTCGGGGTTGTCGATAAAGTCGTCCCAGCCAAAGCGCACCTCTTTCTTGCCGCTGCGTTGGTTGCTTATTTGATTGATGAAGGCGGCAATGCGGCCCACTATTTTGCCCTCTTCGTCGGTGGCAATAAAGTAGGCTGCCTCGCAATAGTCGAATGCGGGGTTTTGCTTGGGGTCGAGGGTGTTGACATCGTCCCAAATCAAAGGTGGCACGAAGTATGGGTTCCCTTTATAGAGTTCTATTTGGAATTTTGTGAATTTGCGTAGGTTCTTGCGGGTGGGTGCAAGCCGGGTGATTTTTACCATTTGTGAGTGTGGGTGTTTGTGGCTGCTATTTAGCGCCTATGGTGAGCCAATAGATTAATCCTGTCATAAGGGTGATGAAGACTCCCAGGAGCACGTAGAGCACTGCGTTGGAGCGGTGCTGAATGGCGAGCCGAAGGTCGGCTATGGAGCGGAATCGGCGTATGGGGTCGGTGGCTGTGCAGCGTGTGGCTATGCGGCGCAGGCGGGGCAGACGGGTGGGGGTGTTGTCGAGCACTTCGGTGAGCACTTTGCCGTAGGCGTAGATGTCTTCCAATGTGTCGAGCGGTGTCAGCTCTTGCTTCTGGTCGTAGCCCACATTTAGCAGCTTTAGATTTTCGTTGTATTCGGTGAAGATAATGTTGTCGGGAGTGATGGGGTTGTGTATCAGGTGGTTTTCCTGAATATAGGCCATGGCGTCGAGCAGCTGAGTCTCGAGGCGGGCTATAATCTTGGGGGTGAGGCGACGCTCGTCTATGAGGCGGCGCAGGGAGTAGCCGTAGGCATCGTCGGTCACTATTGATTGGCCGATGCCCGGTATGAGCTCGTAGTCGTTGACCATCACTATGTTGGGGTGCGCAAGGTTGTAGCGGGTCTCAAACTCGCGGTCGAGCATTGCACGATGTTCGGCATTGTCGGCATATTGGGGCTTTAGGGCCTTGAGCATCACCCATTTACCATGTTTCTTGGCAGTGTAGACATTGTAAAATTCTTCCTCCCATTCCGGCAGAAGGGTCATATCTGACCATCGGCCCGAGGGGTCGTTGATGGCTATTTTTTTCTCTTCTTTACTGATGTATCGTCCCGACATAATGGTGTGTATATTAGGTGGTTACTGTTTGTTTGGCTACGGAGCCTTGTCGCCTTTCGGCCTCGCACACCTCGGCCCGCGGGCCACGGTGAGGGTGGGGCGGTGAGGGTGGTGAGAGGGGGAGTGGGCGAGGAGAGAGGTGAGAGGGTGTATAAAATGGGGGTTGAAATTAGTCGATGATGTCGAAGCCGGTGTAGCGACGCAGGCATTCGGGCACTATGATGCCTTGGGGTGTCTGATTGTTTTCGAGCAGAGCTGCCACTATGCGCGGAAGGGCCAGGGCCGAGCCGTTGAGGGTGTGGCAGAGTTGTGTCTTCTTGTCGGCACCTTTGTAGCGGCATTTGAGGCGGTTGGCCTGATAGCTTTCAAAGTTGCTCACTGAGCTTACTTCCAGCCAGCGCTCTTGTGCTGCGCTCCACACTTCAAAGTCGAAGGTGATGGCTGAGGTGAAGCTCATGTCGCCACCGCAGAGGCGGAGTATGTGCCAAGGCAGACCGAGTTTGTCGAGGAGCGACTGCACATGGTCTTTCATCTCTTCGAGGGCTGCATATGAGTTTTCGGGCTTCTCGATGCGTACAATCTCCACCTTGTCGAATTGGTGCAGGCGGTTAAGGCCGCGCACATCTTTGCCGTAGCTGCCGGCTTCGCGACGCCAGCAGGGTGAGTAGGCGCAATTCTTTTTGGGGAGCTCCGACTCGTTGAGTATCACATCGCGGTAGATGTTGGTCACGGGCACCTCTGCGGTGGGTATCAAATAGAAGTCGTCGAGGTTCACATGATACATCTGACCCTCTTTGTCGGGCAGCTGACCGGTGCCGTAGCCTGAAGCTTCGTTGACCACGAAGGGTGGCTCCACCTCCACATAGCCGGCTTTCCAGGCTTCGTCGAGGAAGAATTGCATCAGGGCTCTTTGGAGGCGGGCTCCTTTGCCTATGTAGAAGGGGAAGCCGGCGCCGGTTACTTTCACGCCAAGCTCCCAGTCTATAATGTTATATTTCTTTGCCAACTCCCAGTGGGGCAGGGCGTCTTTGCCGAGTTGGGGCATTTCGCCGCCGGTCTTTTCCACTACATTGTCGGCCGCTGTCTTGCCTTGGGGCACAGCCTCGCAAGGGGTGTTGGGGATGTTGAGCAGAATGGTTGTGAGCTTCTGAGCCACCTCGTCCAGGAGGTCTTGCAGCCCTTTAGTGCTCGATTTGAGCTCGGCCACTTGGCTCTTCACGGCTTCAGCTTCCTCTTTCTTGCCCTGCTTCATGAGCATGGCTATAGAGGATGCAAGCTTCTTGAGCTCGGCGGCATCGTTGTCGGTTTTGGCTTGAAGGCGACGGCGCTCGGCGTCGAGTTCAAGTATTTCGTTAATAGCACCGCGACCATCGAAGCCTTTCACGGCAAGGCGTTCCACAATATAGTCGGGATTCTCTTTAATAGCTTGAAGTGTAAGCATATCTTAGTGTAGTGATTATCAGTGTATTTAATTAGTTGTTAAGGAGTTCTCTCACTTTGGCTGAGATGGCGGCACCGGCAGCCTTGCCGGCCAGCTCTTTGGAGGCCACGCCCATCACTGCGCCCATCATCTTGGGTGAGTCGGCGCCCACACGAGCTATTATGGCCTTGAGTGCCTCGGTGAGCTCTTCTTCGCTGAGCTGCTTGGGCAGATATTCCTCTATCACCTTTGCCTCGGCAAGTTCGCCTTCGGCCAGTTCCGGACGGTTGTTGTCGCTATATATCTGTGCACTTTCGCGACGTTGCTTCACCATCTTGGTCAATATCTTTATAGCTGTTTCGGACGTGAGCACACCGCCTGCGCCTTTAGCTGTCTTTGCTTCCAGAAACTCTTTTTTTATACCGCGGAGAGCCTCAAGTCTCACCTTTTCGCGAGCGAGCATTGCCTTTTTTATGTCCTCGCTCACCTGATCAAAAATATCTTGCTGCATAGTTAAAACTATTATTAGTTTTCTTAACTTGCAAAGTTACAAAAAAATTCCGTAATCGCTTGCACTGCTGCTCAAAAACGCTTCACA
>CAYVAK010000078.1:0-9106 GCA_964448425.1 uncultured Sangeribacter sp. | reverse complement strand
GCACATCTAAAGCTGTCATTGCCGAATTGAAGAAGTTCATGCCACAATTCGACAAGACCGAGCGGTTCCTGCGAAATCCTAATTGGGTATCGGAACTTTGTGCCGACAATAAACTCGATAAAGCCATCAAAACAGCAAAAGCCTTTGGCCTCGAAGGCGCCAGCTACACCAACGTCTGGAAAGCAATAGCACATTCTGTGTTGTTAGGTGTTAAAAATGGTTAAATTGGGTGCGGGCGGTGGTGAGTGAATCTAAAAAAATGCTAATTTTGCTTCAAGGAAATCAACTATAAGGAAATCAACTATAATTTTGCAATGTAAATATTTTAACGCATTATGAAGAAAATTATTTATTGCCTCATTCTCTTTTTTTGCGCTCTAAGCGCTATGGCTCAACGCTCTTTTGAGACGCCGGAAGTATTGTTTAAAGACGGCAAAGAATATCAATGCTTTACCACAGATTGCTTACAAGTTATCGTTTCTTACGAGAAAGGTGTCCCTTTGCGCGGGTTTGACAAGAATCCATCGATAGCTATCATGGTGCAGAATAATGGTTCTTCTACAGTGTTAGTTGATCCCTCTAAAATATCAGCAAGATTCAGCGATGGTAAAAAACAGAAGGATGTTGAAGTCTATTCACAAAAACAGTTGGCCTCTAAGGTTGACAAGAAAATCAAATGGTTTGGACCGAACGATACACAAAATGTGCAGGTGACTTCTAAAGTGCAGAACAAAAACAAAGATGGTATGGTCACTTCTACCACCGAAACAAAAACGACTACCGAAGTGTATACCGGTGAAGGCACTGAAGAAAGAATGAGTTCGGCAAATTATATAGACAATATGTATCTCAAGAAGAATTCAGTTATGCCGAATGAAAATGTGTCCGGCATCGTAGTCACCGACAAAGTAAAGAAAGGCATTTTATATATCAATTTCACCATTGGAGACGACTCATTCGTCAGTTCCTTTGAAGTAGAATAGAAGTCAAGCTCTAAAGGGCACCCCCTCCCTGAAGACAATAGCTTTCACCTCCGTAATTATTGGTGTTAAAAATGGTTAAATTGGGTGCGGGCGGTGGTGAGTGAATCTAAAAAAATGCTAATTTTGCTTCAAGGAAATCAACTATAAGGAAATCAACTAATGCGAAATCAGCAATATAGAAATCGACAATAGCATAATCGACGATAACGAAATCGACGATAACGAAATTAACTGTAAGGAAATTAATTGTAACTATCTTTATTTGTAGGCGGTGCACCTGAAGAGGCAATTTGTTTGCAGAATTGCTGTTGGGTGTGCTCGGGGAGTTTGTGTGCTCTGATATAATTATTTAAGACTCGGTTCCCGAATTTTCAAGGTCTATTTTTCTTTCCGCTCTAAAGTGCAGTGGATAGCCCCTCTTATGCTCAAAACAGATAATCATATTTCCAATTTTTTACTTACATGAAAAAACTATTTCTAATTGGTTTGATACTGCTTGTCGGTATCGCTGCTTTCGCTTCTAATCAGCGAAAACGCACCGTTGCGCCGGAACTGAAATCGGCCGGTGTGACAATCAAAGGTGGTGAGTCGGTGATTCCTGCATTTAGGGAATTACTGATGCAACCTCCGAGTGTGAAGAATGCATTTGGCACCGCTTCAATTCCTATGTTTAAGACGCCGCCGGCGCGTGTGGGCAGCAATGGTGGCACTGTCTATGGCTGGATAGGCTATAGCGATGCTGCCAATGCTTCAGAAATTATGGGCATGAATGAATTGTTTTACGATGGCTCATTTTCTACCCTCTTTGCAGTGCCTACGGGCCTTTCGGGTGGCAGCTTGGATGCTTCGATGGTGTATCTGCGAGGTGGCGAGCTCCATGTGCTGGCCGAGGAGGTAGATTCCTATTCTTCGTATGGCTATTGGCATCTGGTCTATGACTTGTCGGGCTCGTTGATCTCATCCGAGAAGTTGGCCGATGACACTCTGCTTATGAACAGGTGTTGCTATATACCCTCCGAGGATAAGCTTTGCGGCTACATCTACACTTCCGATGGGTATTATTATGTGACTGCTCCGGCGGCTAACCCCACGGATATTACTGTGGCCGGGTATAGTGCAGATTTCCTGGCGCTGCAATGCATGACCTACAATCCTGTGAGCGGAAAGATTATAGCCGTAACCGGTATCGGCACTGTGGTTGAGATAGATGAAAACACCGGTGCCCAGACTTATGTGTGTGAACTTGAATTTCCATCCTACTTCCTTACCGGCATGGCTTATAGCCCGTTTGACAAGTGTTATTATTATGCCGTGTGTCGTCAGAGTGCTGATGGCGGTTGCTCCATGAGCATGCTCGATGAGAATGATTTCCACACCATTAGCTCTACTGCCTATGATAGCATGATAGAATTTTTCGGCATCATGTGTCCCGACACACAGAAGGTTGAAGCGAATGCACCCGGTGAGTCGGAGCTCATATCGGCCGATTTCCCCTCCGGAGCTCTGAGTGGAACGCTTACCTATAAGTTGGCCGGAGCCACCTATGAGGGCGTGCCAATATTGGGCAACATAAATTGGGAGCTATATGTGGATAATAAGCTGTATAAACGCGGGAATTCTGCGGCCGGCAGCGAGGTGCGTGTAAAAGTGGAGGAGCTCCAAGAGGGTAATCACACATTCTCTTTCCGAACAAACATTGCCGGCAACTATGGCTTGTATTTAGACACACGTCTATATATAGGCAACGACACCCCCAAGGCTCCTAAATCTGTGACCCTTACCGACACTAAAGTCTCTTGGGATGCAGTCACCGAGGGTGTTAACGACGGCTATATCAATCCCAATGAGGTGACGTATAACGTGTATATCAACGACAACTTGATATACACCGGCCTTCACCTTTGCGAGTGTACCGCGAAATTCCCGGATGGGGCAGAGCTCGGTTTCTATTCAGCTAAGGTGCAAGCCGTGTATAAAGACAAAGTCTCGGCATTTACCTCTTCGGCCGACCTTCAGTATGGCGGAGCCTTGTCGCTGCCGGTTAATTTTGAGCCCGACGACACCAATTCGTCATTCTTCACAATTGTGGATGCCAACGGCGATGGTCGCACCATTGATTGCGACTATTACAGCTTCACGGGCTATTCGCTCAAAATGTTTGTCTACAACTACACTACTCAGTCGGCTGCTGACGATTGGCTATTCTTGCCGGCCATCAATTTCCCTGACGTAGATAAGCTTTATCAGTTCAGAATGAATGCCTTCAGGGTAGATAAGTATGTAGAAAAGTATGAGATTGCGCTCTGTTCGGCCCCCAGCCCCGACGCTGTGGTGAAGGTAATTCAGAATGAGAAAGAGCTGGTCACCGACTACACATCTTACAACCTCACCAAGTGGTATCACGACACTTATTTCAAGGTGCCTGCAAGCGGCGATTACTATATAGGTGTCCATGTCACTTCCGATAAGGATATGTATCGCTTGTGTATGCGCGATTTCACTGTCAAAGAGTCGGAAGAGGTACAGCTTTGGAGCCCGGCTGAAGTGACCGATGTTCAGGCTGTTGCTGCCGAGCAGGGCGGATTGTCGGCCACTGTTACTTTCGTAATGCCTAAGGGTAAAATCGACGGCACTTCCTACCCTGAAAGCAAAGAGCTTAGAGCCGTGCTCACAGTCTCGGATTTGGAGCCGGTGGAGGTGGACGGCCATCCCGGAGAGCAGATCACCGTTGAGGTGCCCACTGAGCAAAACAGAAACATGATATTTGTGACCACTTACGATGGAGATGTTAAAGGCGCCACCAATTATACATCTATCTATACCGGTTTCGACAAACCTTCATCGGTGGTTAATCTCTCAGCCACGCCTACCGAAGACGACATGGCCCTGCATCTCACATGGGAGGCCCCGACTCAAGGTCAGACCGGCGGATATATCGACCCCGAGACTATTAAATATTATCTGTGTGAATACACATCCGACGGGTGGACAGTGACTCAAGAAATAGGTGAGAATGTTTACTCATATGATGCACCGGTGCCCTCACCCGGCAAATTGCAGTATGTGACATTCGGCATAATTACAGCTAATGCTGCCGGATATAGCAGCTCGGTTAAGGTGGCCGATGGTGTGATCGGTAAGCCGTTTGCAATGCCGGCCACTTCGAGCTATAGGGCCGGGTCGATTCTTACTCCGGTGATTAACAACACCTCTTCAGTGCGCCTCTACACCGGCGACCCGAAACGCCGATTCTCCTCTTTCTCTTCGCCCGACAATTCCGAGGCCCTATATTCTTATGCCACCAAGGCTGTTACCAATGCCAATTTCTCAATCCCCAAATTCTCCACCAAGGGCGCTGTGAAGCCTTCTGTGGAATTTGAAGTCTATGGAGGCTCTTGCAAATCTTGGAGCGTATATGCCTCGACCTACGGAGATGAGGAAGAGACTCTGTTGGAAACCTATTCGGTGGACAACGGCAATCTGCCGAGCGGCTCAGATGCATCTGTGGTGCTTGAGCTGCCCGACAAATTTAAGGATAAAGATTGGGTGCAGCTCACCATCTATTTCTCTACAGCCAATAAGAAGGAGTCGTTTATACTATATGCGTATCGCTATTTCGATAATCTCGATTTCGATTTCGGTGTCACCGGCATTGAGGGCTCCTCTCAAGCCACTCTGGGCGAGGAGAATATCTTCACCGCTCATGCAGTGAATTATGGCGGAGAAGCCAACTGCTTCCCCGGCGCTACTTGGACATTGACGGGCGAAGACGGGCAGCTGATTGCTTCGGTGCCGGTTGCTGCATCAGAGCAACAGGTTGAGCCCGGCGAAGAGTTTGCCGCTAAAATTTCGTTTACCCCGACAGTGGAGAATCTTGGCAGTGCTTTTCTGAAGTTTGAGTTAAATTCGGCCGACGATAAAGCCACCAACGATTCTGCTACTTTCAATTTTGATGTGATAGAAGGTTTCGCCTCGGTAGTGACAGATTTGCGTGCTGAAGATGTGACCTACGATGCTGTGACTTTGGCTTGGACGGCACCCCAATGCCTCACCACCGACCAAGGTTTTGAAGACGAGACACCATTTGTGCTTGATGAAGAATGCAGCACTGTGGCCGGATTCACTCGTGTAGACGGTGATGGTGCTAAGGTCTATGGCCCGAATAATTCCACATTCGCCTCGCAACCTTATGCCTTCGCGCCGCAAAGTTTTGTGGTGTGGAGTGAATCGGCCATGACTGAGATGTTAGGCTCTAATTTGTATCCGGCTCACACCGGCGACAAATATTTAGTGGCGCGCTGTCCTTCCACTCAGCAAGACGGCTCTTTGCCGGCGGCCGACGACTGGCTTATTTCGCCGGCTGTGTCTCCGGCCTCTTATGTGAAATTCTCTGTGCGCCCCATAACTTATGCCTATGGTGCCGAGACTTTGGAGGTGCTTTATTCGGATACTTCCGCCTCGCCTGAAGATTTCAAACTCTTGGACACTCTCAGCTTGAGCGGCGACACTAAGGCTACACCTATTTGGAGCGATTATCAAGTGCAACTTCCGGCCAACGCCAAGTATTTCGCTTTGCACTATGTGAGCCAAGATATATTCGGTATTATGATCGATGATATATCTTATGTGGCTGCTGATGCCGGCTCTACCGTGGCCGGCTACGATATATATCGAGATAGTCGGATTCTTGCTTCAAATGTTGCGTGCGACGGCTGCACTTACTTAGACAATAACCTGGAAGAAAGTTCGGAATACAGCTATTTCATAGTCCCCGTGCTTTACGACGGTTCTCGCGGTCTGACTTCCAACACGGTGGTGGTATCCACAACTTCGGTAGGTGGCGTGGCCACTCTCAAGGCTGTCTATGCCGCAGATGGCTGTGTGGTAGTGAAAGGCTACGAAGGCAAGCGTGTGGTGCTGAGTGATCTGTACGGTCGAGTCGTAGCTGCTTATGGTAGTGCGCCCGACTGTCTGAAGATGCCTGTCGGTGCCGGCATTTATTTGGTGAAAGTCGGCGACGAAGTGTTTAAACTCATAGCCAAATAATATCCGAAGTCCCTGTGGCTGTGGCCGCACTTTATATTCAAATTAAAGAGCGGCAGCGTCCGCACTACATATTCAAGTGAAAAAGAGGAGGCTGCGCCATAATCCAAAAATGGCGCAGCCTCCGTAGTCTTTAGCCGTATGCCTGGAGTCGGTGCGCCGATAGCCGGGCGTCGATGCACCGATAGCACTGCGTTGTTGTGTCGATTTTGACAGGCCCTACACCGAGGGGCGAATCTCTGAGAGGGGAGCGAGTAGGGGAAGTGCATAAAAGTTGAGGCCGCCTAACTTGGTTAGACAGCCTCAATTTCTTTCTATTTCGCAATTATGGAATTACGAAAGTGCGTGGGGCTCTACGTTGATGTATTTGCGGCCTTCTTTACCTGTTGAGAAGACAACTACGCCATCAATAAGAGCGAAAAGAGTGTGGTCTTTACCCATACCTACATTGAGGCCGGGGTGATGTTGGGTGCCACGTTGACGCTTGATGATGTTGCCGGCTTTGCACTTAGCACCACCAAAGATTTTCACACCCAATCGTTTGCTTTCTGATTCGCGGCCGTTCTTAGAACTACCGACACCTTTTTTGTGAGCCATTTCTGTGTGTGATTTTAAATTAAGCGTTTACAATTGATTTAACTAACACTTTGGAGAACTGCTGACGGTGACCGTTTTTCACGCGATAGCCTTTGCGGCGTTTCTTTTTGAAAACGATTACTTTGTCGCCCTTCACGAGGGATTCGAGCACTTCTACGGTGACTTTAGCGCCTTCAATAGCGGGGACACCTACTTTTACTTCGCCATCAGCTTCAAGAAGCAACACTTTGTCGAATTCTACTGTGTCGCCCTCTTTTACATCGCTGAGGTGGTGGACATACAAATATTTGCCTTCTTCAGCTTTGAATTGTTGTCCTTTGATTTCTACGATAGCGTACATGCTAAATTATTGATTATCAAGTTTCACCGTAAGGCGGCGCTATCACGTAGCGCTCTTGTTGGAGCCTTTGCGGCATAAAAAGCGTTGCAAAATTACTAATTTTTTGATTCGCAAGCAAATTTAGGCTCCATTATTTGAAATATTTTTTGTAATTTCGTGCTGAATTAGAGCAGATTCGGTGCTCTCGGTGCCCGACATCCGCTTCGGCGCAATTAAACCGCGCTCCGTCTTAATTGTCGAATAATACAGCATATGAGCGGCGCCCATTGGCACCGCCTTCAACCTAAAACAGAAAAACAGATGACTCGAAAATTAACACTCATACCCCTTCTCCTGGCCACACTTTTCTTTATTGCTTCACCGGCTTATGCCGATAAGCAAAAACAGGCAAAGGTGAAATTCACCGAATACACCTACGACTTTGGCAATGTGGCTGAAAAGGGCGGCCCGGTGAGCCATGAGTTTGTGTTTACCAATACCGGCGACGGCAATCTGATAATCATCGATGCCACAGCTTCTTGCGGCTGCACTCGCCCCGAATATCCCAAGAATCCTATCACCCCGGGCAAGAACGGCAAAATAAAAGTGACCTACAACCCTGACCACCGCCCCGGCACCATCGACAGGACAGTGACCGTAAAGACCAACGGTAAGCCGGCAAAGGTGCGCCTCAGGATTAAGGGCAATGTGATAGGTGCCGACAAATAGTTCACCCCCCTCCCACGAAGTGATGTGATGAAGAAATTAGCAATATTTACCATAGTGATAGCCGCGCTGAGCGCCGGTGCCGACGAGATAGAATGGCTGGCCACGAGCTACGATTTCGGTTCGTTTAAAGAAGCCGGCGGCAAGAAGACCGGCGAGGTGAAGTTTGTGAACAGAGGCAAAGAGGCCACAATAATCAACCGCGTGAAGCCCACTTGCGGCTGCACAGTGGCTGAATACACCGAAGGCGAGATTGCTCCGGGCGACACCGCCACCGTGAGCTTCACCTACAATCCGGCAGGCCGTCCGGGCAGATTTCAGAAGCACATAAAAGTATATACCGGCACCGACAACCTCCTCACTTCCATAGAGATAACAGGCACAGTGATAGGTGCGCCTCAGACACTGGAGAAGGAATATCCAGTGGTGTTGGGCGACCTGCGTCTCTCCCAATCAAGCCTTCAGTTGGGCCACATAGTGAGCGGCAATTCGCGCAACGAGTTTCTGCACGGCTACAACCAGAGTGCCGACACTCTGCACATAGGCTGGAGCGATGTGCCCAAATCGATGTCGCTGGGCGTCTCGAGCCGCAACATTGCGCCGGGCGACATATTCACCCTCAGTGTGTTCTGCACCACTATCGACACCGAGCTCGGCACTAATGAGGCTGAATTTAAGCTCTATCCCTCCATAGCCGACAAGAGCGCATACCTGCCCGTCAAGGTGAGCTATGTGGTAGACCCCGACCTATCCAAAATCAATGCGCAGCAACTAAGCGAATCGGCCACCGCCACACTCTATCCCACTGTGATAGACATGGACGAAATCAACGGCAACGGCTCTCGCCTGAAACGCGAATTCGGATTAGTCAACGACGGCAAAAGCGAATTGAGAATTATCAGGGTGCATTCGCCCTACGAAGCAATAGCTATAAAATCATTCCCAAAGAAATTAAAGCCGGGCAAGACCGGGGTCATAAAAGTTGAAGTCGACCCCAAGAAAGTGCCCTCCGGGCTATTTAATGTGCCCATAGAAGTTGTGACCAACGACCCGCTGCATCCCACCAAAGAGGTGAGGATAGTGGGCAACTGTGTGCAACCAAGCGAAGAATAAGTCTATTTTTACCCCTACAACGAATCATTATCCACCATGGACACCCACCACCATCATCCGGAAAACGACGATCAATATAAAGGACTCCAAGTGAACAGCGGAGTGAAATCACAACCCACTGTGAACCCCTATCGCAAGCCGCGCAAGGCTATGCCTATGCCCACCTCCGGCGAATTTGTAGAGCAGATTCGCAAAGGCAATGTGAGCATGCTGGGGCGCGCCGTGACTCTCATTGAGAGCACCGTGGAGGCCCATCAAGCCATAGCCCAAGAGGTGATAGAGAAGTGCCTGCCCTACACCGGCAACTCTCGGAGAATAGGCATCA
>CAYVAK010000077.1:0-9125 GCA_964448425.1 uncultured Sangeribacter sp. | reverse complement strand
GACAAAGAGAACCGTCGTCTCAGCCTCGGCCACAAGCAGCTCGAAGAGAATCCTTGGGATGTATTTGAGGGCATCTTCACCGTTGGCTCAATCCACGAGGGTACAATCACAGAGGTTATGGACCGTGGCGCAGTCATCGCTCTTCCTTACGGCGTAGAGGGCTTCGCTACTCCCAAACACCTCGTTAAAGAAGATGGCACACAAGCTAAGCTCGATGAGAAGCTCAACTTCAAGGTTATCGAATTCAACAAAGATAGCAAGCGCATCATCCTTAGCCACAGCCGCATAGCTGAAGATATCAAGAAAGGTGAGAACCGCAAGGCTCGCGAAGAGCGCAAATCATCAGCAGCTCCCAAGAAGGCTGCCGCTGAGACTGTAGCTGCTCCCGCTATCGAGAAGACAACTCTCGGTGACCTCGCTTCACTCCAAGCTCTCAAAGAGAAACTTCAGGGTGATAAATAATCAAGCCGAAAGATGTGTGAATCCTGCCTAAGGCAGGCCTCACCTTCCCTCATAAAACAAGAGGGCGTGTCAAAATTCCGACACGCCCTCTTTTGGTTTTTATTCAGAAGGTGAAGCGAGAGGTGCGCCCACCTTCCGCATTGTATGTGATGCTATTTGAGAAATGAGGAGTTTTGCTTGCTCAGGGTGGAGAGGTAGCGGTGTCGGTCGTCGTCGATTAGGGCGGTGAGTTTGGCTTTGGCTTGAGCCGCTTCGGGCAATCTATTCTGCCAACCTTCGGCCAGAATTGTGGCTATCCATTTGCGCTCATTGTCTTTGTAGAGGGCGAAGGCTCCGTTGAGCTTTGCTCGCATCTCTTTGAGAGAGTCGGCGTGGAGGATGGCGTTGATGTCGCTGCGCAGCATGATGAGGCCGCCAAGGTCTATCCATTGCCAGTCTGCGGCGCTGTCGCTGCTGATTTGGGGCGTGGGCGGGTGAGGCACGCTGCTTGAGAATGTGTGGCCTGTGGCCTCGCCTTCCGGTGAGACCTGCTCGCCTATGGTTGCTTTAGCATCCTGAGAGGCCGTGGCGCCTTGGAGCGGCGACTGTGCTTCGGCGGCGTTGTGTTTGCCGGGCTCTGAGGGCTCGAATGCCCATGGGTGGGCTTGGTTGTTCTCGTGGAGCTCTTCGGTGGACAGGCACTCGTGGAAGTATTTGAGTATGGCGAGCTCGTAGAGCTCTTTGCCGTGGCGCAGCGACGACTCTTTGAATCGCAGGCCGTTGAAGTGCAGATAGCCGTCGGCTTGCTTGGGGGTGAGCAGAATCTCGTCGATGGTGGCGAGGGTGTGAATCATGGTGCCCACGGTGATGGGGTTAAGCACAGCAAAAGTGATGCGGTCGTGGATGGGGAGTTTGCGTTTCAAGCGGTTGTCGCGGTTGGGCCATTTTAGCTCATCGCGCATCAAACCGCATGAGCGGAGCATCACGCCTGGGGTGACAATGGTGCCGCCGTCGGGAGCTGCGAAAAGGTAGGAGAAGGGGAATGCGGAAGTGTCGGGGTGCTGTTTGTGGGCGCCCATTAGCATTGAGAATGCGCCTATACGGCCACCCCACATCACATAGCTGTCGGAGGCTGTTTTCACGCCTCGCTCCATCACGCCCCAGTGCACCGGGCCGAGCTTATATTTGTGGTTGGAGCTGTTGGTGCCGCTGCCGGCATTCATAAATGAGTAGGCTCCGCCTATCAGGAGCGACGACTTGTGCATGGTGACAGTGTAAGGGCCGGCTATAATGGCGCAGGCCTCGCCGTTTTCGCAGGCAGCGTTGGCGAAGAATAGGGAGTCGTGGGCGGTGAAATTCTTGTCGATGACGGCGCCTTGGCCCACATAACAGTTGCGCATGAGCACACCGGAGCCCACGTGGCCATCTTCAATGATGAAGTTTTCGGCGTCGACATTCATGCCCACATATGTGAATGCGTGGCCGGCGTCGGCGTTGTTGATTATGGTGCCGTTCACGAGCCTGGCGGCGCCGTCGATAGTCACACCATTGCCCACAGCCACATTGATAATCTGCTTGCAGTCGCGAATCTTTACATCGCGGCCAATGAAGGCTATCGGGTCTTTCTGCTCCCACTCTTCTTGCAGTAGGGGTAGGAGGTGTTCCTCGGTCCAATGGGGGTTCCAGGCCATCAGGGCGGCCATTTGTGCGTCCAGGCCGGGGTATATGTACACCGGTCGGCTGCCGGTCTCATCGAGCACTGCCACAGCTGTGCCTATGCCGCAGGCGGCTTCCTCTTCAAATTCTATGCGGCCTACATTTTCTATAGTGGTGTTAGCGCCTATTTTGCAATTGCGGAGCTCGCCGCCCACGTTAGAGATGTAGCAGCCGTCGGCTATGTGGCAGTTGTTGATTACGGCGTTGAAGATGCCCTCTTGGCGCGTGGAGTCGGAGCGCAGGGCGCCAATCTCCACACAGCCTTTAAATCGCACATTGCGAATGAGCGAGAGGTCGGTGTGGATGTGAATCTTCACGTTGGTCCAGTCGGCGGCTATGCATCCTTGTTTTTGGAGAATGGAGGCCACGGCTGAATCGGCCGGCAACAGATTGTTATGACTCTTGAAAGTCGGAATAGTCTTCATCATATTTTTGAAAGAGGAAATCGTTGTAGGGGAAGCGCTTTGAGTGTATCTCTTTTGCTTTGTCGTAGAGGAGCTGTTTGAGGTTGTCGATGTTTATCTTCTTTTTAGCTGAGATGAAAATACAGTTTTCGCCCAGGCGGTTCATCCAGCTCTCTTGGAGCTCTTCGAGTGAGATATTTTCGCGTGTTTTTGGGGTGAGGTCGTCGGCCTCTTTAGGGGTGTAGGTGAAAGCGTCTATTTTGTTGAAGACGAGAATCACCGGTTTGTCGTGGGCTTCGCAAATCTCGTTGAGAGTGCGCTCCACCACCTCTATTTGTTCCTCGAATTGAGGGTGGCTGATGTCGACAACGTGGACCAGCAGGTCGGCTTCACGCACCTCGTCGAGGGTCGACTTGAAGGAGTCGACAAGATGGGTGGGGAGTTTGCGTATGAATCCCACTGTGTCGGTGAGCAGGAAGGGGAGGTTGTCGATTACCACCTTTCTCACTGTGGTGTCGAGGGTTGCGAAGAGCTTGTTTTCGGCAAACACTTCGCTTTTGCTCAGCAGCGTCATGAGGGTCGATTTGCCCACATTGGTGTAGCCCACCAGGGCAATACGAGTGAGTTTGCCGCGGTTTTTGCGCTGAATGCTTTTCTGGCTGTCGATGCGCTTGAGCTCCTCTTTGAGGCGCGAAATTTTGTCGAGGATTATTCGGCGGTCGGTCTCAATCTGAGTCTCACCGGGGCCGCGCATACCTATACCGCCTCGCTGCCTCTCCAGGTGGGTCCACATTCGGGTGAGCCTGGGCAGCAGGTATTGATACTGTGCGAGCTCTACCTGGGTGCGGGCAGTGGCTGTTTGGGCTCTGCGGGCGAATATGTCGAGGATTAGGCTTGTGCGGTCAAGGATTTTCACATGGAGCTCTTTCTCAATGATGCTCACTTGCTTATTGGTGAGGTCGTCGTCGAAAATCACCATGCCAATCTCCTCGTCTTCAATGTATTGGCGAATCTCTTCGAGCTTGCCCTTGCCCACATAAGTGGCTGAGTTGGGGCGGTCGAGCTTCTGTACGAAGCGGCGCACAGGCTCTGCGCCGGCAGTCTCGGCGAGGAATGAGAGCTCGTCGAGATATTCGGCTACTTTTGTTTCGCTTTGAGTGGGAGTGATAAGTCCCACAAGCACAGTCTTTTCGTTGGCTTCGCGGCTTATGATGTTGTCTTCAATCATATGTGTCTTTGTCTTTGCTGACGCAGCTTCGGAAGGGTGGGGGAGAGTTACTCCTGCCGGTGAGCCGCTTTGCTTATGCACGGCGGGCCCGCAATGCTGCGACATTGGGTGGGGAGAGGGAGAGGGAGAGCGGCCCGTGGCGCTCACAGAATCAGGGGCGGACGCAGGCGGGGCATAGCTATCTTTCTGTAAAACAAATAAGGCGGCGCTTAGGTTTCCCCGGCGCCGCACTTATATCATTTTTTATGAGTTATTTTTTGTTGTAGTTGCTGTTGAGACCATCAATTACTTCGTCGGTGATATCGAGGGCGGGGTCGATATAGAGAGTGGCGGCTTTCATGAAGATGGCGTCGTAGTGGAACGATTCGTTGTAGCGTTTGATGAAGTTGAGAATAGAGTCGTTGACCTCCTCTTGTGCTTTCACCATTTGCGACTGAGCGTTCATCTGCATTTTGCCAATTTCCTCTTCAGCAGCGTTTTGCATCTGGTTGAGCTTAGCCATGTCGGCGTTGTAGGTGGCCTCTGTGTAGCCGTTGTTTTGAGCTTTTTGCTGAATCTGGTTAGCGAGAGCTTGGATAGCGCTGGCGCGTTGCTTCTGGGTGTTTTCGATGCTGCTTTGCAGGCGAAGCATCTCCTCTTGATAGTCTTTTGAGAGGTTGTATTTAGCGAGCACGCTGTCGGCGTCTACATATCGATAGTTGGGAAGAGTGGCGGGGTCGCGTTTGCTGTCGGCCTTTTTAACTTCCTTTTTAGCGGCATTTTTGTTGCCGGCGTTTTGGTCGCCGCAGCTTACTCCGATGATGAAGGGGCAGCATAGGGCTATGGCCAGAATGGCTTTGCTGTATCGAGTCATAATTCTTATTTTGTAGTTTCTTTTTTAGTGGTGGCGTGTCGGGGCCGTGCGAAGTTGGATTTGCAAGCGTGGCCGGGGCGGAATTCGCCTCGTCCCAGAAGGGTCTTAATGCCCAGCAATGCCATGCAAAGGGCCAGCACGCATATTGTGATTAAAGCTGTTGCTAACATAGACTTATGGTTGCGGCACTGAGACCGCCTGCGCGAGTTTCCTTAATCAATTGCAAATTTACAAAAAAGTTTTGATACCTGCCAAGAGCCCGCACATTTTTTGCCCGTGTGGCAATAATTGTTAAAAAATAGCGTCGGTAAAGCCTTAAAAATTGTATAGTTCAAAAAAAGTTGCTACCTTTGGGTTATTAAACAAATGCTATAAATTCCAGACCGTTAACCTGCAAATAGGGCCCTCTGAAGCTCTCTGCAATATTATTACCATCTGAAATAGCTAACAACCTGAATAATAACCAAAAACATGAAATAACATGGAAGTAAAAGACCTTAAACCCGCCTTGATTTGGCAAATATTTGATGAAATCACCAAGGTGCCGCGTCCCTCATGCCACGAGGAGCAGATACGTGCCTACCTTCTTGGTTTCGCAGAAAAACATGGTCTGCAAGCTAAGACCGATGCTTGCGGCAACGTTGTGATTAAGAAAGCAGCCACCCCCGGCCATGAGAATGCTCCCGTAGTGGTGCTCCAGGCTCACATGGACATGGTGGCTGAGAAAAATAATGATGTGAAGCACGACTTCCTCAAAGATCCTATTGATACATATGTAGATGGCGACTGGGTGAAAGCCCGTGGCACAACTCTTGGTGCCGACAACGGTATCGGCTTGGCTGCCGGCTTGGCTGCTATGGTCGACCCCGATTTGGAGCACGGCCCGCTGGAGTGCCTCTTCACAGTCAACGAGGAGATAGGCCTTGAGGGCGCTCAAAACCTTGGCGAGGGCATGATTGAAGGCAAAATCCTTCTCAACCTCGACTCGGAAGACGACGGCGAGATATTCGTAGGTTGCGCCGGTGGTATCGACACCACAGCCGTATTTACCTACAAGCGCAGTGTCTCACCCGAGCACTTCCACTACTTCAAAGTCTCGGTCGACGGCCTGCTCGGCGGTCACTCCGGTAGCGACATCAACGCCGGCCGCGCCAACGCCAACAAGCTGATAGCTCGTTTCCTCTATGAGTGCTCATGCAGCCACGAGGTGGCAGTGAGTGAATTCAACGGCGGCAACCTGCGCAACGCTATCCCCAGAGAGGCTCACGCCATCTTCGGCATCCACAACGACAAGAAGGATGAGGTGAAAGCACGCATGGCACGCTTCACCGCTGAAATCAAAAACGAATATGCAGGCGTGGAGCCAAGCATCAACCTGGTGCTCGCAGATGTGGAGCGTCCGGAATATTGCATTGACTCTACCACCTCGGCAGCTCTCGTGAGAGCTCTCTATTCAGCACCTCACGGAGTGTACTCCATGAGCCGCGACATAGCCGGACTGGTGGAGACATCGACCAACCTCGCTGCTGTCAAGATGCTGGAAGGCAATCAGATAAAGGTCACCACCTCACAGCGCAGCTCAGTGGAGTCGCGCAAGGACGATATGGCTGCTCAGGTGCAAGCACACTTCGAGCTGGCCGGTGCAGTGGTGGACCACAGCGATGGCTATCCCGGATGGGCCCCCAACATGCAGTCGCAAATCATGAAGCTCAGCGC
The DNA here is from genome assembly GCA_964448425.1 of uncultured Sangeribacter sp. Taxonomy (GTDB): domain Bacteria; phylum Bacteroidota; class Bacteroidia; order Bacteroidales; family Muribaculaceae; genus Lepagella. The sequence goes on along the minus strand of CAYVAK010000077.1, from coordinate 2,767 downwards.
TGAGGCCTACGAAGAGCTCTTCGGAGTGAAACCGGCCATCAAAGCCATTCACGCCGGCCTTGAGTGCGGCCTCTTCCTGGCCAACAACCCCGAGCTCGACATGGTGAGCTTCGGACCCACAATGACAGGTGTGCACTCACCTGATGAGCAACTCAACATTCCTACCGTAGAAAAATTCTGGCGCCACTTATCCTTAACACTTAAGAAAGTAGCCCTGTCATGAGAAAAAGCGAGCGGATTGCCCTATTGGCACCGTTGGCTGTAATAACACTAATTATTTGCGCTGCTCGGGGTGGTCAGACCGCGAGCAGCCCAAATAGTCAGTTTGATATCGACTCAGTTGCAGCCGACACCATAATTGACGACGAGTCGCAGCAATACGACGAGCCGTATATGCCTTGGGGAGAACCTCGCATCGACACCGATTCAGCCGCCTGCTGGCAGGCCGCCGACAGCATTATCAACCTTTCCGATGCCACTTCGCGCTACACCTCTATCTCCGATGCCGACTTTCAAAAAGTGGCGCAAGAGCTCGGTGTGGAAGTGGCCGCAATAAAGGCTGTGGTGCGCATAGAAGCCGGCCACAACATGGAAGGATTCTGGGCTCCCGGTGTCCCGGTGATTAATTTCGACCGCTCGATGTATAATAAAGCGCGCCCTACACGCACTGTGAAGGCACCCGCTTCGGAGAAAGTGCCGTCGGGCATCAAAAGCGCCTACGGCCGCAAAGAATGGAGCCAACTGGTGGCTGCCCGAAAAGTGAACCTCGACAAAGCAAATATGGGCACTTTCTGGGGCATGTTTCAGATTGGCGGATTTAACTATAAGATATGTGGCTGCTCCTCAGTGCAGGAGTTTGTGGACCGCATGTCCTACTCCGAATACGAACAATTGGAGCTCTTTGCTCAATTTGTGAAAAACTCCGGAATGATCGACGCACTGCGCGCCAAAAACTGGACACAGTTTGCTCGCAAATACAACGGAGCCTCCTACGCCCGCAGGGGCTATCACACCCGTATGGCCGCCGAATATGCCAAATTTAAGGCTCAAGAACGTTAATACTCAATTATTTATATAAACCATTTAACCTGAGGCCCTTCATCCCTCCCCCTCCCCGGCCTCCTAATATCCAACACAATGAAAATCACCGAACTAAAGCCTGCCTTAATCTGGCAGTGCTTCGACGAAATCACAAAAGTGCCTCGCCCCACCCATCACCTCGACAAGATGCTCGCTTTCTTGGTGGATTGGGCTCATCGCCACAACATCGAAGTTGAAACCGATGCTGTGGGCAATGTAGTGATGCGCAAACCCGCCACCCCCGGCCACGAAAATGCACCTACAATAATTCTCCAAGGTCACCAAGACATGGTGGCTGAGAAACGCGGCGACTCAAACCACGACTTCTTCAACGACCCTATAGAAACAATAGTAGACGGCGAATGGGTAAAGGCCAACGGCACTACCCTGGGCGCCGACAACGGCATGGGCTGCGCTGCCGCTATGGCTGTGCTGCTCGATGATACACTGGTGCATGGCCCCATTGAATGTCTCTTCACCGTTGACGAGGAGCAAGGCCTCATAGGAGCCAACGGCCTTCAGCCCGAAATGCTCCACGGCGAAATCCTCCTTAACCTCGATAGCGAAGAGCACGGTCAGCTCGTGATAGGTTGTGCCGGTGGCAAGGCCACTATCTGCAAATTCCCCTTCGAGACAGAGCCCGCCGCCCCCGACTATAAATATTTCCAAGTGCACATCAACCATCTGAAAGGTGGCCACTCCGGCATGGAAATCAACATGGGCCGCGGCAACTCTAATCAGATTGTGGCTCGCTTCCTTTGGGAGGTGAATCAGTTTGCACATCTGCGCCTGGCCACAATCGAAGGCGGTGGCCTGCCCAATGCAATCCCAAGAGAGACAAAAGCCGTTGTGGGTGTAGAGAGCTGCAAGGCTGATGAATTCCTCAAATTTGCTGCCGAATTTAATGCCACTATCCACTCGGAACTGCTGCTCGCCGAGGGCGCCGACTTCACCTTCACCACTACCGAAGTGGCCGCTCCCGCCACCCTGATGCTCAAGGATTACAGCGACAAACTCATCGCTGCCCTCTTCGCCACCCCCAATGCTGTGCAAGGAATGTCGAATGCAGTGCCCGGACTGGTGGAGACCTCTTGCAACCTCGCAAGCATCAAGCCTACCGGCGACAAAGAGTTGACCATCACCGACCATCAGCGTTCATCGGTAGACAGCCGCAGAGATGAGATTGCTGATCGCATCAAAGCCATCTATCAACTCATCGGTTGCGAAGTGAGCTTCGACGACTCTTATGTTGGTTGGGCTCCCAATCCCGATTCAAAAATCCTCAACGTGGCAGTGAAGAGCTACGGCGAGCTCTTTGGTGGCACACCGAGAGTAGAAGCGCTTCATGCCGGCCTTGAGTGCGGCCTCTTCCTTGAGAAGATGCCTAAGCTCGATATGATATCCTTCGGTCCGACACTCAAGGATATCCACTCCCCTAATGAAAAGGCGAACATCAAATCGGTGGCCGACTTCTGGCAGTATCTCACAGATATACTTCGCCGCCTCGCTTAGAGTCATATAATTTGTAATTTTAGTACGCTTGAAAGCTCGGGAGATAAGTTCTCGGGCTTTCATTTTGTCGGTAAAAAGCCCCTGTGGGTTGGAAAAATTCCACTCGGGAGATTTGACGAAAAATATGGCGTTTGCTTTACACTGTCAATCAAAAAGCTAAAAACCTGCTGTATAA
>CAYVAK010000076.1:0-9245 GCA_964448425.1 uncultured Sangeribacter sp. | reverse complement strand
TCCTCCAAAATACGCTGCCTTGGCATTAACAAATTTTGTGGAACGGGGTCTTAAATTACTAATGCAAAACTTTTTTGCCTCTACGGGGCATAAAAATGGGGCAGAGTGTGGCATATCCAAAGAAAATTTACTAAATTCGCACTCTTGGTACAACATTCCGTATAACACTTAAAGGAGCGGCCGACCTACTACGCCCCGCTCAACACTACAATATGAAAATAGCAATTATAGGCTACGGCAAGATGGGCCACGCCGTAGAGAAAATAGCCAAAGATAGAGGCCACGAGATTGTGGCTATTATCGACGCCGACAATCAAGCCGACTTCTGCGGCCCGCAGTTCGCATCAGCACAAGTAGCAATAGAATTTTCGGCACCCTCAGCCGCCCTCAGCAATTACCGTCGCTGCTGGGCTCAGGGTGTGCCGGTGGTCTCCGGCACCACCGGATGGGTCACCCCCGACGCCCTCCAAGAGCTCGGCAATGAGGCCACCCAAAAGGGCACCTCGCTGCTCCACGCCTCCAACTTCTCAATCGGCGTGAACCTCTTCATGGCCGTCAACAGCTACCTGGCTCGCATAATCGGCAACTTCCCCCAATACACAGCCTCAATCCACGAGATTCACCACACCCAAAAGCTCGACCACCCCTCCGGCACCGCCATCACCCTCGCCCAAGAGATTATCGAGGCCAACAAGGCCTATAAATCGTGGGCCGAGCCCGAGGCCTCAGCCCCGGCTCCCGACGTGCTCCCCATCAGCCACGAGCGCATAGGCGCCAACCCCGGCTTCCATCAGATAAGCTGGAAGTCGCCCGTCGACACCATAACCCTCACCCATCAGGCCAACAGCCGCGAAGGGTTTGCCCTGGGTGCCGTCATAGCCGCCGAATGGCTCGCCTCGCAGCCCGCCGGACACATCTACTCCATCCACGATATGCTTAAATTCTAACCGCATGAACGAGTATACCACCACTTCCCCCCGCCCCGACAAAGAGGCCGACGGCTGCAACCGCAAATCATTTAAAGAGCGCTTGGCCCAAACCAAGCTCACACGCTGGATTCGCTTCTCCGTGGTGGCCATCCTGTGGGTGCTCTTCACCATCTGGATGGGCAACCTGTGGCTCCTGCCGGTGCTCCTGCTCCTCTTCGACATCTACATCACCGGCTACATCCCTTTCACCTGGTGGAAACACTCCAAAAACAAAGCCGTGAAGAGAGTTATGGGCTGGGTCGACGCCATTGTCTACGCCGTGATTCTTGTCTATTTCATCTTCTCCTACATAGGCCAGAACTACCAAATACCCTCCTCCTCGCTTGAAAAAACTCTCCTGGTGGGCGACTATCTGTGGGTCAACAAGACCACCTACGGCCCCCGTGTGCCCCAGACACCTATCCACTTCCCCCTCACCCAGCACACTCTGCCCTGGCTCAACTGCAAATCATATATAGATGGCATAAGTGTCGACTACCACCGCCTCCCCGGCCTGCGCAACGTGGAGCGCTACGACATTGTGGTGTTTAACGCACCATGCGCCGACACTGTGGCCCTGAATATGCCCGAACCCGACTACTATCACCTGGTCTATGAGCTGGAACACGACCCCCGCAACCCCGGCATCGACGGCCGCAAATATATAGCCGACCACCCCGAGATATTCGGCAAAGTGATATGGCGCCCCGTAGACCGCCGCGAAAACTTTGTGAAACGCGCCGTCGGCCTCCCCGGCGACCGCCTCAAGATTGTAGACGATGTAGTCTACATCAACGGCAAGCCCCTCCCCGAGCCTGAATACCTCCAGCACAACTATCTTGTGCCCGTCAACAGCGAAATAAGCACCGAGCAGTGGCTGGCCCTGGGCGTCAGCCCCGACGACCTCCCCGCCATCCAGCAAGCCGATCAGCTCCCCTGGAACTTCTATAATGTGCCCCTCACCAAAGCGATGCTCGCCGAAGTGAGCAAGCTCCCGCAACTTGCCGAAGCCCCAAAGCGCCTCAGCTCCATGGCCCGCATTGACCAAGGCATTTTCCCGGTGGGCTCACCCCTGGGTTGGTCGCTCCAAAACATGGGCGAATTCTGGATTCCCCGCCAAGGCTCCACCCTCCACCTCACCCTCGACAACCTCCCCATCTACCGCCGAGCCATCGAAACCTACGAAGGCAACAAGGTGGACGTCAAAGATGGCAAAATCTACATCAACGACACCCCCACCGACTATTACACCTTCGCCATGGACTACTACTGGATGATGGGCGACAACCGCGACAACTCATCCGACTCGCGCTACTGGGGCTTCGTGCCCGAAGACCATATTGTGGGCACCCCCTTGACCATACTCATATCTCTGGACAAAGACCGCTCACTCTTCAACGGCAAAATACGCTGGGACAGAATCCTTCGCACTCCCAACCCCGACAAAGGCCTGATTCCCGCCTCAAAATAAGCCAACCACACACCGCCTCTCCTCCACCCCGATATGACACCCTACCTCCCAAGCGTAGAATGGTATAGACAATGGCTCCGACATCAGCTCAACAGCGCTGAGCCGGAGCCCCGATTGCCGGCTCACTTCAACCGCGCCCAAATCATTGCACCCTTCGGCACCCAAACTCTCACCGTGCCCATCGAAGGGGGGCGGCGCCTCATATCTGCAAGTCGCTACCCCTCCCTGCGCCTCTCCGAACACGGCGACTGGCGCCACACCCATTGGCTCACCATCAACACCGCCTACGGCTCCTCACCCTATTTCCACTACATAGAGCCCCTCTTTGAGCCCATCTACAGCCGCCGCTTCACCCTGCTCAGCGAGCTCTGCGAAGCCCTCCACAGCGCTGTGGTGCGTGCCGCCTCCCTCCCCGAGGCCATCAACTATCTCAAAGCCAACCCCGAGGCACCCCTCAAAGGAGAGCCGCTCGCCCTCCCCTCCGCGACCCTCTCAATCCTCCACCTGCTCTGCCAAAAGGGCCCCGAGAGCATCTTCACCCTCCTGCTCCCCGCCGACAGCCACACCCCAATTAGCAACATTTAACGCAAATCAACGGCCACGAAGGAAATAATCAGCCACCCACAGCGTTAAATCCAAAACACCAAATGAATAAATTGAGCTACATACCACTCCTTTTGGCCGGCTTAGCCCCGCTATGCGCCCAAGCCGACAGCAAGGAACCTGCGCTCAAACCCGTAGCCGAAGAGCCAACTGTGAAAGTAAACCTCTTCAAAGGCTACTTCCACGAAGTAGACCAATATGGCGACACCGTGAGAGTCACCATTTTCAACCCCTTCTACGTCTACCCACCCCTGAAATTCAAAAACAAAAAAGAGGAAGAATTCTATTGGCGCACCGTGCGCGATGTGCGCAAAACCCTCCCCTACGCCAAATTTGCCTTCACAACGCTTTGCGAGACCTACGAGTATATCCAGACCCTCCCCGACCAAAAACAGCGCGAGCGACACCTCAAAACGCTCGAGAAGGACATATTCAACCAATATAAGCCCATGATAAAAGAGATGACCAAAGGTCAAGGCAAAGTGCTGCTCAAGCTCATCAACAGAGAGACCAACCAATCGGGCTACAGCATAGTAAAAGCGTTTCTGGGCTCCTTCCGTGCCGGCTTCTGGCAGACCTTCGGCCGCTTCTTCGGCATGAACCTCAAAGTAGACTTCAAGCCCGAAAAGAACCACGAAGACGCCATCATCGACCGCATCGCCACCCTCATGGAGCAAGGCGCCCTATAGCCCCTCCCCAATCCCCCATCCGCAATCCCCCACCCTCACATCATCCGCAACCCCCACCCTCACATCATCCGCAACCCCCACCCGCCATGTAGGGATGCACCGTGGTGCATTCACCCCGCCATCACCCCGCCATCACCGTGCAATCCATTCACAATCAATCGTTTGTGGATGGATACGCCATGGTGCATCCCTACAGGGCGGATGATGTGCGGACAAAATAAAAGTGGCGCGCAATCACTTGCGCGCCACCATTAGTCTATGAAGATCTAAAGATGATGTTATTTCACAATGACTTTAACTACATCTTTACCGGCTTTCACTACAAATACGCCTGTACCTACATTGTAAGTCTCAGCGGCCGATGCCTTGGCATCGTTGGCATTGATCTTACCGTCGGCTGCTACTACTACTACTTGCTCGCCTTCGTAGCCGTTGACTACGATTGAGCCGTTCTTAGCGTAGATAGCTTTTGCGCCTACTTTGACACCGTCGACACCGGTAGTGCGAATTACCAATGTATTGGAGTCGAAGCCGAGTGTACCATCGCTATTAACGGGCACAATTACATAGGTGTATTGAGTGTCTTCAGCTACAGTTGTATCGTTGTAGGTAGCGTCGGGACAAGCCTCGTTAGATACCAGGACAGCACCGTTGCGATAGATGTTGTAACCGCTTACACTGCCTTCTGAGCCGGCGGCTGTGAAATCAAAGTCGTCGAGCAAGATACCAAATATATCTTTGCTTACATAGTGGAGTGCAAAGTATTTAGCATTTGCGGGCAATGAATAGCTGTATTGCTCATAAACAGGAGTATCGGAAGCATTGCCTGAGATTGAGAGTGTCTCAAGGAGTTGGAATGAATCGGGATCATCGTCGGTTGTTGAGTACATAATCTCGATTTCCTCTGCACCATATTGATAGGTGAAGGGTTTGCAATAGAATGAGAATTCGGAGCCGGGAGCAACCTCAGGTGAGATCAACCAGTCGTCGGCTGCGGGAAGTGAACCGTCTTCCTGGCTTGAGGGGCAGATAGCCACGATAAACTTGTCACCGCTGTTAGCTACATAGTAGCCTGATGTGCCAAGAACTTCTTCCATTTGAGCAGTGCTCCAAACTACGAAGCTCTGAGGCTGGTAAGCTTTCTCAAGTGCTGCATAGCCATCGTTTTGGATACCATAAACCATTGCGCCATCGCGGTCTACACGTTTGAATACACCCACTGTGTCGTCAACGTCGTCGTAAACCAGCGGTTCTTCATCCTCGAAGCCTTCGCCTGAGCTTGCACCGCCGGGTGCTGTCCAAGCAAGAAGCACATTCTCGTGAGTGATTTCATCGGCGTGGAGGTCGGTTACTACGGATGCATTACCCTTAGCAACTGTGATTTCTTTGGTCAATGAGTCGTTAGCCTCTTTCTCGTCACCGGCATTGCTGGTGTAGGTGAGATAAACCTTTGAAGGATAGTCGGCTGTCGGAGTGAATGAGATGTCGTAGGTAACAACGTCTTCAGGCTCAACATCTTCCTCTGAAGCGGCTGTAGTTACGTTGGCAAGCAGGTCACCGTTTTCGTCTACGAGCTTCCAGCTACCACCGGTGTATTGGTTAGCCTCAAGGCCGAGGTTGGTGATGTAAGCTGTATATTTGCTTTCCTGACCGATCTTGGCTGTTGTAGCACCTTCGATAGCAGTAACTGCGAAGTCGTTGTCTACAGCATCGTAAGCCTTCAGTGAGTAAAGGATGAACGATTGAGTCTTAGCTGATGTTGTGAAGTGAACTGAGAGCTCTACCCAGCCTTGGTTGTTGAATTTCGCAGGAATTTCAACATCAACCACTGCATCGGGACCCTCTTCAATATTTCCAAGCTCTTCAGAGAATGTAGCCAAAAGCTCTTCTTCTGTGGGCAGTGAGCCAACTGTGCGAGCATATACACTGAACTCGTCGCAAGACTGACCCCAAACGTTAAGTTTCACATGAGGATTCTTAGCGTTGAGTGTTGAGAACAACGGGAATGTAATCTTACCGTTTGTAACTGCTGTTGTGGAGTAAGAATAGAGGGCGGTAGCTGCTTCATCGGTCTTGAATGCTGCCAATTTAGCACCGGGGTTACCGATATACCAGCTAACTGAACCGCTATTTGCGCCATAGTTTACAATAGGTGTAAGGTAAGCACCGGCCTTATAGTCGGAGAGCATAGGCAACTCGTTGGGAGTACCCATCACACCACCGGCTACTAAGAGAGTAGAAGGCATACCGGCCAAGTTCTCGGGAATAAGACCATAGCGTGTGTAAGCTTGTGCACCGGCTGCTACTGATACATCGTAGGAGTAAACGTCTGTACCGATAAGGTCGGTTACATACCAGCTGCTGTTGATATATTCACAGAGATAGTAAGTTACATCGGTAGGAGCAACATAGCCACCGTTTACACCTTCGGTAGGAGCTTCCCAAGTGAGGTGCATTGTGAGGCCGTCGGCCGATACGTGGCCCTGGAGGTTGTTGACAGAAGCAGGCACATCGATACCGGTGCGTACTGATACTGTGGTAGACAGACCTTTGAGATCACCGTCGGCAACATCAATTGTGATTTCATTCTCACCCTGGAGGGTAGGAACGGTAGCGGTGACTTGCTTACCTGCTATACCGTCTACAGTCACTGCGTTGCAACCGGGAGCTTGGAGAGTAGCCTTAAGAGCCTTGCCGGCAGGATACTCGGCACCATTAAGTGTAGTGGTCGGGAATTTGAAGGTGACATAAGCATTGAGAGCACCTTGAGCGGCTGCCTCAGCACTTACAACATCTACAGCCGACGGGCTATCTACTGTGTAATCTTTAGCTACATTTACTGAGAAGTCGCGCAGGAAGATGCGGAATTCATCGGCATCAGATGTGGCGTGAACTGCGATATAGTAAGCTTTCGACTCGGGAACTGTGAAGTAAATGTTGTCGTAGTTATCGTATGTTCCGGCTGATGGATCATCGTTCATCTCAGCTTCAGCTTTCAGAACCTTAACTTGTGAGTCGGGGTCAGCAGCTGAGCAGAGCACTACCTCATATTTTTCAGGATAAGTGGCTGATGTACGGAATGCGTTCATTGAGAACTCATAAACACCGGATGTGCTGAAGTTTACAGGAGGCAAGAACAACCAGTCGTCGGCCGCATTATTGCGGTTGTAATTGTAGTAGAACACATTAATTGATTCGCCGTTGAGTGTGGCGGTTGTAAATTTAAATGTACTGCCATCTTCGTTCACATCAGCAACTGTGAAGAGTTTCGACTCTTTAGCTGTGGGCTCCCAGCCGCAAGGTACGTCAAACGGCTCGCCATAGGTAAGGTCGTTTGAATTGCCGCGCTCTGAAACTTTACCATCGAATACAGCCTCTACTGAAGCTACATAGCTATCGAGAGTAGTACCGGCGGTCAAACCGGGTGAGCAAGAAGTGCCGGTGAGGCCTGAAGCCACCTGCTCGTCGTTGAGATATACATTGTAAGTAACAGCTGAAGCATCTACATAGCCTGAATGAACACCTTCGGTGACAGCGTCCCAAGAAATCTTGGTCTCTGTGAGCTCTACATTGGTAGGAGCGCACGGGGTGTCGTTACCAACATAGAATGAAGTGGTGTTGTAGCGACCATATTTACCACCTAAGCTGGCTTTGAATGTAAATTTGTGAACACCTTCGGTAAGGTCGGATACAGCAACAGTAACTTCACTACCGGCAGCAGCTACACCATGTTTGTAGAGCTTGCCGTCAACCTCGAGGTCCCAGTTGATGTTACCGAGAATAGGTGTGCCGACATATGTCTCTGTAGCGAGGCGATAGGTAAGTGAGCCTGAGAGAGCGCCGTTGGGGAATACGGTGTTAACCAGTGTTGATTCACCGGGTGCGCCATCTTCAATTACCTGTGTGTCGGGGCATGTAAATGCATACCATTCTACTACTGCATCACCGTAAGAAGCGGTTTGAAGTTGTGAGAAGTCTTCACCAATAAGGTCGATAGAGCAACCACCATCAGCTACCTGACGGCATACACCATAATAGTAGCCACCATCAAGGGGGCTATAAGCAATAGCTGTGAGATAGTCGCCGGGGACTTCAATTGTACCTACTGTGGAAGATTCACCTGTAGTTTTGTCATAGCTGACAACTGATCCACTTTGAACGGTAAGAACTTCACCTGTAACTTGGTTGACTGTCATACACATAAGTCCGCTGACTGATGCAGGGCCAATCAGCGTAAGATTTGTGGGATCATCACCGGGAGCTGATGCAAAATAAGTCTCACTGTTGTAAGAGGTGAAACCGTAAACAGTGTCATCTTCGGGTGAATAAGCTGCCTTTGAGAAATAAGGCGAGCTCAAAGCATTGTAGTCCAAAAGATTTCCATCAAGGTCGTATTCCAACTCCCAGAGGCCCATGGTAAAGTAGCCCCAGAATGTCTCGGAACCTATCAGGATGATTTTGTCCTCGCGAACATACATACATTCGCAAGTGAAATCGTAGCCCTGAGGACCTGCTGAAACGCCAAAATAGTTGTCTTCGGTTGCATCAAGGAAAACTTCACTTACACCTACAGTTCTGGAGGAGGAGGAGTCATAACCCATAAAACCGTAAACGGTAGCACCGGTAGAACCGGCTTTGTGCAGGCCTTGCACTCTGTTTGCTACATTAGCATGCAAAACAGGTTTTGAGGCAACGGAAACATCCACCAAACCTTCAGCTTGGCCGAGGCCCATTTTCACAGTAGGAGCCAAACCGATTTGCGGAGTTACTATGGCGCCTGCCGGAAGGCCGCTCGCAACATTAGGCGAAGCCGCACGCTTAGTCGGTGTTGCCCCCATAGCTGCGGACAATCCTAACACGAGCGATAGGCAAATTGTAGCCAATTTCTTCATAACTAATTAAATATTAAGTTTAACTTTAGCCGGGTGCACCACAATGCGCGGCCCGACCGATTATTTGAGCTTCTTGCTTGTAAGTCGGCGTATCCGGCTCCAACTGCTTTGCACCCTGACTGCCTCTAAGGCGCCCTGAATCAGCAGGGGCTTCGGTAGCTTCGAGCGCTCCGAGAGGGCTCGGAGTCGGGATTCGCTTGGATATATATATGGAGTATAGAATCGAGGCGCCGTCGGTCGCAATAGTGAGAGAGGCACGGGTAAGCTTTTAATGCGTGGATTCTAAACTTCTTATCTTAGTTATATTAGCGCCACATGAGCGCCTTACGAGCTACGGTGCTATCACAACTATAGGCTGATGCGATAGTCGCCGCTTTTATCAATTAGTATGCAAGAATCTATCTCGGCAGTAGCACCATTTTTGATGGCGACTCCACAATCACAAGATTCATGCGTTTATTCAATAGTCATTAGCTGCATCAATTAGGGCGGAATCGGCAGAAAAACATCTTCCGTTTTTTCCTATTTTAGTCCTTACGGGCCGTTGGCAGTAAATAATATGGGGGCAAATTTAATTAATGAGATTTAATTCTCCAAATATTTCATTAAAAAAATTGCTATT
>CAYVAK010000075.1:0-9356 GCA_964448425.1 uncultured Sangeribacter sp. | reverse complement strand
CCCGACTCCATACTGGTGCCCGCACGCGATGTCGACGCCCTGGCTAAAGCAATGCTGCAACTGGCCACCGACCCCGCCCTCCGCTCCCGACTCGGCGAAGCAGCCCGACAGAACTACCTAAAGCTCCACCCTTGGAACGAATTCATTGACACTCTAACCCAAATCTACACCGGCGAACAATCAGAAAATTAAGACCTACACCCTCTGCACAAAAAAATGCACCCGAATTGAAAAAATTATTTCGTTGAGCGTCAATTGGTTGGAAAGAAAATTGCGTATTTGTTTCATATTTCTTGCGAAATTATTTGGTGAAACTAAACTTTTGTATTAACTTTGCAGCGTCGACAAAGAGATAAAGAGAGTCGGCAGAATCAATCCTATAATAATAACCTTTAAAATCATGTTTTATGGAAACAAAACAGAACGAGGCCATCAACATCGAGGCCACCATCGAGAGCATCAACGAGGTCATCAACGAGAGCAACGAAAGCTCAAACTCTCCCGAGAGCCTTGAGGATTCAAGCGACACCGGAAGCACAAACGGCGAGGACGCAAACGCCGACGGTGCAAGCGCCACAGACACAAACGACGAGGGCGCAAACTCCACAGACACAGGCCTTAATAGCAACACTGAAGCCGGAGGCAACTCCTGCGCTGAAGGCAATCCCGCGGGCGCTGAGAGCAATCCCAGCGGCAAGTATGTGCAGCTCAGCGAAGAGGAGTTGCAAGAGCTCTGTGAGAAGATGTATCTGAAAGGGCGCAACTCCAAGATAGAGGCCGAGATAGCCAAAGAGCCGAAAGAGTCGTTGCGCAACAAGCTTCCCAATGCCATTCTCAGCGGTGTGATTGGCGCGGCAACAGCCCTGTTGCGACCCGGCAGACGCTCTGTCTGGCCCCAAAAAGGGCGATAGCCCCGATAGATGCAACGCTTTCGCATCTAACCTTAAAAATCAATCCTTCAAAAAATCAAGCCCTTCTAAATCAATCCTAATTAAACAATCTAATCCACGACTCCCCCTGCACGAAGCCGGGGGAGCCAAACAATCAAACAATCAAAAAATTAAACAATTAAAAATCTAAGAAAATGGAAAAGTATCAAAGCAACATTGTAGAGAATGCCGCAGGTGGCAAGAGTGTGACCGGAATGCCGCTCACCACAGATGTAACAGTAGAGGCAGTGCCCGGACTGCTCACCAACGCCATAGACTCGGAAGTGGTGAAAATCAGGCCAATGGCCACACCTCTCGACCAGATAAGTCGACTGGGCCATGTCAGAAACGTGGACGCCATGGAGGTAGACTATTATTCGGTGGACACACGCCCCGACGCCACCGGTGTGACATATGCCAAGAAGGCCGACGACTCGCGCCTTGAGGGCAACTCCGCCTATGAGATTAAGGTGGTATCGGCCGGATGTCTGGAGGCCACCGACACCTTCATAGTGGAGCGCGATGGAGAGTTGAGCCAAGATAATGTGTGGTATGTGGCCTCCAAGGCTGAGAACGTGCTGCTCTGCTACGGCTCGGCGGGAGCCACCCTTCAGGAGGGCGACAAGATTTTGCGCATGGGCAGGGCAGCCACCCAGCTCGATGTGCAGTCGCCCCAATTCTCCACACTGCCCACCAAGAGCACCAACTACTGCCAGATATTCAAGATGCAGATAGAGCAGAGTGTGGTGATGAAGATGAGCCATAAGGAGATAGGCTGGAGCTTCACCGACCAACAGGAGTCGGCCATCTACGATATGCGCCTGGGCATGGAGAAGCAATTCCTGTTTGGAAAGAAGGCGAAATTCTTCGATCCGCTCAAGAATGAGAATGTGATGCTCACCGGAGGTGTGTGGCACCAGGCCGGCAAGGATATCGAGGTCGACCTCACCGGCTTCGACTCGGCAGGACTTATCGACATGCTCCGCAGCGCCTTCACAGAGAATAGCGGTAGCCGCCGCAAGATTCTCATAGCCGGCAGCGACCTGATAGCAGCCATCAACAAGATTGAACACACCCACGTGATAACAGCTCGCGACCAAGTGACAGCCTGGGGCATCGACTTCTCGGAACTTCAATCCAAGTTTGGCAAGCTGTATGTGGCTTACTCCGACGTGTTCGACGTGATGGGCATGCCCGGCAACGGCATGATAATCGACCCTGAATACATTCAGAAACACGTCTTTATACCCTTCAACGCCGAGGTGCTCGACCTGCGAGGCAGCGGCCAACGCAACACCGAAGCGATTGTGCTCACCGAAGCCTCCTGCCTCACCCTGCGCTATCCCGACGCCCACGCCCGCGTGATTGGTAAAAATCTATAATCAACTTCACCTATCGGAGACTGTGCCGGGACACAACTCGGCACAGTCTCCTTCATAAATCTAACCCTATGCTGACCGACTACACACTTACAGAAATGCGCCGCCAATGGCTGGTGAGGCTTGGAGCCTACAACCTTAATTGCGGCGTGGAGAGCAGTGCCGACGACCTGCTCACCGCTTGGCTCGACATCAAAATCAGAGACTGGTATTGGCAGTTGCTGCGCAGCGCGCCGGCCTCAGACGTTAACACCCGCGACGTAAAGGCAGAGCTGCAAGAGGTTGGCGTCACGCCCCGGGGAGTTCTCACCATCAGCTACCCCCTCAAGGGTGTGCGCCCCGTGAGCCTCACCCTCGAGGGCTGCGAGCGGCAAATCACAGAGTTTGTGGGCGCCGACTCCTCCGGCCTCACCATCTACAATATGCTGGCTCAGCAGGCCGGCCACGCCCCGGTGATAGCCGTAGACAACGGCCGCTGCCTGCAAATCCACGGCTACCAAAAGCAGCTCTCCGGGGCCTCGGAGAGCGACACCCTCCTCGGCAAAATAATAGAGCTAACCATGGTGGCCGAGCCTCTGCAAGATGACACTTTCCCTCTCCACCCCTCACTTCTAAGCACCATAGAGAGCTACATAGCCAAAAACAATCTAACACTCGGATAATATGGATAATTACTTGATAGAAGAAGCGCGCTCCGCCTGGCAAGATGGCGGTGCGCTCCGGAAATACCGTCGCCGGCTGAAAGACTTCACCTATGGCCGACAATGGGACGACTATGTGTGCACCCCCGACGGCCGAAGCATCACAGAGCATCAACGCTGCCGAAACGAGGGCCACACCCCGGTGACCAACAACATTATACGCCGCATGGTGAAGAGCATCATAGGCCACTATCGGCACCTCAACAGCATCGGCACCTCGCAAGGCACCACTGAGGGCGGCGAGGAGGTGGTGACCTTGAGCCGCCGACTCCGCGAGGAGGATGCGCGAGCACTGGAGGAGCTACTAATTTCGGGCACCTGCATTCAGCGCATCGACCCCTCAAGCCATCGCATTGAGAATGTGAGCCTTGAACAATTCCTCTACCGCCGATTTCGGACCACCGACGGCTCCGACTGTCGCTTCCTGGGCATGCTCCACGACATGGAGCTATCATCCATTCTGAGGCGTTTCGCAGCCGGCGATGCCCGCAAAGCCACCGATATTAAGCGAGCCTTGCGCAAGCAATTGGAAGAGAGCGCCAACGGCTGGAAGGCCTACAGCAACCCGTCGGCAAAGAAGCAGACCGACTTTGAGTACTCCGACATGCCGCGACATTTCCGCATCATTGAGGTGTGGGAGCAGGAGGCGGTAGAGGTGCTCAGAGTCCACGACCCTCTTAATGCCCGCTACCTCATATTCCCGGCCACAGAAATGGAAAGCGTGGCCACAGAAAACAGCAGGCGTGAGGCCGAAGGGGAGCCCCTGCTCCACACCCGATACGATGTGGTGGAGCAGTGGGTGGGCCATTGGCTCACACCCGAAGGCATCGAGATTGGTTCGGAAAATGCTGACCATCACCCCTTTGCAATGCGCTTCTATCCGATGATAGACGGGGAGGTGCACTCAGCTGTGGAGGATGTTGTGGACCAACAGAAGCTGGTGAACAGGCTGGTGAGCGTGCTCGACAGCATGATAGCCTCCTCGGCCAAAGGGGTGCTGCTCTATCCGGCCGACCAACTGCCCGACGGCTTCAGCTGGGCCGATATGCGCCGCATATGGAGCAACCCCAGCGGCATCCTGCCCTACAAGCGCACCTCAACCACCGCCACCCCCAAGCAGGTGAGCAACATCGGCTCGGGCGGCGGTGCCACCGATCTGCTAAGGGTGGAGCTCGAACTCTTCGACGAAATCTCCGGTGCCACCGGCGCTCTCAAGGGCCGCAGCTCCACAGCCATGGGCGAAGGTATGTTGAAAGCCGAATTGGAAAACTCGCTGATTTCAATGCTCGACATCCTCAACTCCTTCTCCCTATTCATTGAGAGCCGCGACCGGCTGCTGGCTCATAATTCCGAAACCGCTAAATCTACCTCCACCCATGACACCTACTGCGCTTAATCTCACCAACTTACAACACGGCGAAGGCCTGTTTCTCTCGCCGCGAGTGAAACACACCGAGACCCCCCGCACCCTCATATGCCGCAACCTGCGCCCCATTGAGGGTGGCGGGTTGGAAGCTTCCGGGCTGCCTATGAGCGTAGGCACTGTGGGCGGCACCCCACTGCTGGCCGACCGCCGCGACGACCGCCTCTACATATTCCGCCAAGAAGACGACACTTCGCTCATTATTGATGGCGTATATGCCATAACCACCGGCACTTACACCACCCTCGGCACCAATCTCGGCGAATGCGCCCTGTATGTGAAGCAGGCCGAGAGTGTGGGCAGCTACATAGTGATGCTATATGAAGACGGAAGCCTGGGCTATGTGGTGTATGAAGGCGGGGAATATCGCCTTCTGGGCGGTCTGCCTCAGATGCCCGAAATATCGGTAGAGGCGAGCAGCTATGTGGAGCTCACCCAAAGCATCGAGCCTATCACCTTTAAGAGCACCGTGAGCGACTTCCGCAGCGGAGTAGACAGCAGTGTGGCGGCGCAAGTGCGCAGCGCGGTGATGGAGGGTTGGCGGCTGCTGGGCGAACAGGCGGAGCTGTCGAGCTACGGAGTGCAGCCACTTAGATTTCGTATGGCACTGCGCCTCAAGGATGGCGAGATTCTATATGTGTCGCCCGAAATGAGTGTCAGCGCACCCGACGAGCTGTGGCAAGGGGGCGGCCGCATATCGCTGCCGCTCACGGGCACAAGCGACGGATTTACCGGCACCTCAACCGGCTATATCTCTGTGAAGGCCTACCGAGTGAAGTTCACCCCCGAGAGCGTGGATTTCGGGGTGTGGAACAGCCTGATTAGCGATGTGGAAATCTGGGTGAGTAAAGGCGTCGACGTGGCGGATAGCGGCCGCAGCTCTTCGGTGGGCAGCGCCACTGTGGGCGGCGAGCTCTGCCTCACCACCTTCCTGCCCATGCTCTCCACCGCCGAGCTGAATAAGGCCCTCTCCGATGCCCCGCTCGGCCTACTGGCTAAATTCGCAGTAGGCTCTCCGATGCCGGAGTTGCTCCCGCAACCCTCCACCATCACCTACGACTCCGAGATTGACACCTACTCACCGGCACTCTCCGAGCTCGAGAGCAACTCTGTGGAGTGCATCTACAGCCACGGCGAGCGGCTCTATATAGGCGGTGGCGGCACCCTCATCACCTCCGAGAGGGGCAATCCGTTTGTGCGCCGCGGCTACACGTCGGGCATAGCCGGCAACATTGTGGGCATCATAGCCCAGCTCTGGGGTGGCGGCGCCTACACGCGCCAGATTCTGTATGTGGCCACCAACCGCGGCATCCTGGCCCTGGCTCACAACTACGAGGGGGTGCACACCAACTGCCGCCTTATTCTCCGGCAAGGTGTCGACTCCCCGCAGCTGATTTGCAGCGGCAAAGACTGTGTGTACATGCTGCTCTCCAACGGCGCGCTCACACGCCTGCAAGGCACCTCCGCCTATCGGCTCGCCGGCGGCATCAAGGGGTGCAAGGCGCTTCTCTTCGACAGCGTCCACACCGAGCTCTGGCTCGTGAGCGCCGACACCTCTGAGAGTGTGGTAATCACCGACAGCGACCTTGGCCAAGTAGCCACCCGCACTCTCTCCGGCCTATTCCCCCTTGGTGGCGTACAGGAGCTCATATGCCACAGCCTGACAAACGGCGAAGTGGAGCTGCTGAATTTCGGCCTCTCCACCCCGGCCTCCTGCCGGTGGCTCACCTCCTTGGGCCCGGTCGGCACCATCTCAGCCTCAAGGCTGCGCCCGCTGATGTGCGACATTCGCGGCACCGACATCTCCACCACCCTCACCCTCGGCCTGCTGCTCTCCGCCGAAGAGGGCGAAGCCGCGCCATCCTATCACACACTCTCCTCCTATAAGCTCCAAGGCACACCACTATCGCAGGTGCGCATAGCCACCGCCTCCGGATCTCTCATCAACCCCTCCGGCTCTCACCGCCACCCGGTTTGCCTCGACCTGGAGGGCGACTTCCAAGCAATTATGAACTACGAATTTTAACTCACAAACTATGAGCAGACTAAGCGACTATAGAGACAACTTCACTCTGTGGTGTGAAGAGTGCGTGAAAATCACCGACAAAATCAGCGGCGCAGAGGTGCCCTTTAAGTTCAACGCACCTCAGCGCCGAGTGGTGGAGCAGATGGAAGCGATACGTAAATCGGGCCGCCCCATACGCCTCATCATGCTGAAGGCTCGCCAATGGGGCGGATCTACGCTCACTCAAATCTATATGGCGTGGATGCAGCTGGTGCGCCACAAGGGGTGGAACTCGGTGATTTGCTCGCATGTGAAAGACTCCTCGGCCAACATTAAAGGCATGTACAGCCGCCTGCTGCGCGGCTACCCCGAGGAGCTCCGCTTCGGCGAGAACAAGAAAAATTGGGCTTTCCTACCCTTCGAGCGCTCCGACAACATATGCTATATCCCGGCACGAGATTGCCGCGTGGCCCTCACCTCGGCCAATGTGCCCGACGCCGTGAGAGGCTCAAGCTTCCAGATGGCCCACCTCAGCGAGGTGGCTTTCTGGGGCGACGGCAGCGAAGAGTCGGCCGCCAGGCTGGTGAGAAACGTTTGCGGCTCGGTGCCCTCGGTGGCCGACTCGGTGGTGGTGATGGAATCAACCGCCGACGGCGAGCGCAACTACTTCCACAGCGAATGGCAGCGAGCCGTCGAGGGACTCAGCGACAAAACAGCCATCTTTGTGCCCTGGCACGAGATTGAAATCTACAGCCAACCAATTGACTCCCAAGTGGATGCCGAGAGACTTTTGAACTCACTCACCCCCTACGAATCGCAGCTACTCAACAAGCTCGGCCTGCCGCTCGAAAAGGTGGCATGGTATCACAACAAGCGCAAAGAGTATGCCACCGATGCCCAAATGAACGCCGAATACCCCACCACCCCGCAAGAAGCCTTCTGCGCCACCAACTCCGCCCTGCTCACCTCCTCAGAACTCGAGAAGGTAAAGATAGCTTCAACCCCTCCCCTGCTGCAAAGCTGGCAGAAAGACCCGATTGTGATTCTCTACCTGCCCGAAGACATAAATTCGCAGCCTCCGCTCCTAGCCACCGCCCGGCGCGTGGGCTCCGCGGTAGTGGTGGGCGAGATTGAGGCAATAGAGGGCAACTATCTGAGCATCACCTCCAAATTTGCCAAGCGAGTGAGGGGCGAAGGCGGCCGCGGACTGGTGGTCAATCACCCAGACAGCGAGGTGGGCCAAGAGTGGCTGGCACGGCGCCTGGAGGGCACACGCCTCATAGCCTCACCCGCCGGTGGCAGCACCTGGCAACTCACCAAAGGGCTCACCGCCGAGATGCATTGCACCTGGCACGAGCTCATAGCCCATGGCCACATATGCGAAGAAGATGCCGCCGGTGTAGAGGAGTTGCGCCACTTCCGCCGAGGCGACGAATTCACCTCCGGCTCCCTAATAGTGCGCATAGCCGGTGCCTACGCCCTGGCTCCCGAGCTCCTGCGGCCGCCCCTCACCGCCGCCGACTTCTTCTAACCCCCTCTCTCTTCTCTCCTCCTTAACACCCTGTGCATAAAACCCTCATCAAAACAAAAAATAGGCTGCGCCGAGTTTGAACTTTGGCGCAGCCTATTTCTTATTTTGTATCGTAACGGAAGGACTTAAAGTCCGCGGCCGTGGCAATTCTTGTATTTCTTGCCGGAGCCACAGGGACATGGGTCATTTCGGCCCACCTTCTGTTTTGCTTTTGCGGGTTGGGGAGTGGAAGCGGCTGCTCGGCCGGCATTCATGGCAGCACGGCGCTGTGCCTCATGCTGCTGTTCCTCCTCGCGGGCAGCCTGCTGTGCCGCACGCTGCTGGGCGCTGTAAGGATTATTGCCGTTCATTGCGCTAAACGAAGCTGTAGAGGAGAATGAGCTATAGTTGGCAGCGGTGACATTGGCTGTGCCGCGGCGCAACTGGCGCTGCTCTTCAGCTTTGGCACGGGCCTCCTCCATGCGCTTCTGCATGGCTGCTTTTGCCTCCTCAAAGTCGGGAAGTGCCACCTTGCCAAGCAGCAGTGATGTCACAGAGCGAGTGTTCATCTCTTGGAGCATCTTCTTCCAGAGCTCGTAAGCTTCGAGTTTATAGATCACCAGCGGGTCTTTCTGCTCGTAGCTTGCGTTCTGCACTGAGTGGCGCAATTCGTCCATCTCTCTGAGCTGCTCTTGCCAGCACTTATCTATGGAGCGCAGAAGCGAAGTCTTCTCCCAGTCTTTCGCGAGCACTTTGCCATCGCTTTCGCAGGCCGGGATTATGTCGCAACGCATCTGTGTGGCCTTATTACCCACGGTGACGGGAAGGCCCACAATGCCCTCTTTGCCCTGCTCCTTGAGGTCGATAATCCAAGGAAGGGCTCTTGCCACCATCTTCTCTTTATTGCGGTTCATGGCCACGAGCATGCCCTCGGCCAGGGCGCCTACCACCTCTTCGGAGTTCATGTGTGAATACTCCTGCTGGGTGAATGGCAGCTCCATGGCATATTTGGTGTTCACGGCTTCCGAGAGGCCGTCATATGAGCCATCGTTGGCCTGTGCTATTTCGCGGCTCACCTCGTAGACCATATTAGCTATATCGGTGCCTATACGCTCACCCTTCAGGGCGTTTTGGCGACGACCATACACACCTTTGCGCTGTGCATTCATCACATCGTCATATTCCACAAGGCGTTTACGGATACCGAAGTTGTTTTCTTCCACACGTTTCTGGGCGTTCTCAATGGAGCGGTTCACCATCTTCGATTCTATCATGTCGCCCTCTTTGAAGCCGAGGCGGTCGAGTGTCTTAACCACACGCTCTGAGGCAAACAGACGCATCACAGTGTCTTCAAACGATACGAAGAACACTGATGAACCCGGGTCGCCTTGACGTCCGGCACGGCCACG
>CAYVAK010000074.1:0-9579 GCA_964448425.1 uncultured Sangeribacter sp. | reverse complement strand
GACCTTTAGCGTAGAAAGTACGGCTCACCTGAGCGCCACCGAATGAACGGTTGGCCAACAAGCCGCCATATTCACGTGCGAAGGGCACACCTTGAGCCACACATTGGTCGATGATGTCGTTGGAGACTTCGGCCAGACGATACACGTTGGCTTCGCGGGCACGGTAGTCGCCGCCTTTCACAGTGTCGTAGAAGAGGCGATACACAGAGTCGCCATCGTTCTGATAGTTTTTCGCAGCGTTGATACCACCTTGAGCGGCGATAGAGTGAGCGCGACGGGGGCTATCTTGGATGCAGAAGTTGAGCACATTGAAGCCCATCTCTGCGAGTGTTGAAGCTGCTGAAGCACCTGCAAGACCTGTACCTACCACGATGATGTCGAGGCGACGTTTGTTTGCGGGGTTCACGAGTTTCTGATGAGCCTTATAGTTGGTCCATTTCTCAGCGACGGGACCTTCGGGGATTTTAGAATCCGCCGGATTCATCACTTTTATGTTGTCGTTTTGAGTTGCCATATCGCTAAAGATTATTCGTTTACAGTATTATTGTCGGCGTTGCACTCTGTGGCGCAGCACTCTTGAGATCCGCCGGCGTTGATAGCGTCGATCCAGCCTTGAGCCACTTGAAGTTTTTCAAGTGCTACGGGGCAGATGTTAGTAGTAGCATCGGGGTCGGAAGCTTCGCCAAGTTTTTGGCTCACCAGCTCGGAGAGCTCGTCGAAGTTGGCTGAGTAGTACTCTTCGGGGAGAGTGTTTGAAATCATTTCAGCATACTGATTTTTGAGCTCGGGGTTGCTAAAGTAGTAGCCGTCCATAGCGCGGTATGTGAACATGCCGGCTTGAGCCACAAAGAGCAGACACACGATGGTGGCCCACCAGCAGCCCAGGGTGCGGAGGCGGGGAATCCATGCGGTGTTGTCCCAACCGATGGATTGGAACATAGACCAGAAACCATGAGTCATGTGGAACCATAAAGCCACGAAAGCAATGATATAGACTACGGGAGTCCACCACTGTTCAAAGGCTAAAGAGAGGAAGAGGGTGCCGGCTGCGCCGGGATACTCACCTTCAGCACCGCAAGCATCCACGAGCTGCATCTTTGACCAGAATTGCACAAGGTGCAAAGCGAAGAAGCACACCACTACAATGCCCAGCACGAGCATGTTTTGTGATGACCACTCCACGGTCTTGGGACGAGCTGTGACAGCGTAGCGGTTGGTGCCGCGAGCTGCACGGTTTTGCAAAGTGAGCCAGATAGCATAAATTACGTGGATGACTACCAAAGCGCCAAGTCCGGCTGATGCTATTAATGCATACCAGTTAGCGCCCAGGAACTCACAAATTACATTGTAAGCTGTCGGCCACAGGATTGCCACACTGTTCATCAAACAGTGAAAAGTAACGAATAGGACGAGTGCCGCGCCGGTGATGGCCATGACAAATTTACGTCCTACAGATGAGCTTGTTAACCACATAGCAATTTCTGTTTTAATTGATAGTTATTGATTAAAAATTGATTTCGATATGTCGGGTCACACCGCCATATTCTTGCAATTTGCTTGCCAAGGCAGGCCGTTATGCAGCATAAAGCTTACAGCCGGCCTACGCGCACAAGGCCACCAAGCTTGCAGATGGC
Organism: uncultured Sangeribacter sp.; assembly: GCA_964448425.1. GTDB lineage: Bacteria > Bacteroidota > Bacteroidia > Bacteroidales > Muribaculaceae > Lepagella. Next base: position 7,945 of record CAYVAK010000074.1, on the reverse strand, counting down.
GGTAACAATATGCAAAATTAAGCTTTTTTAGGTAGAGTGGCAAGTAATTGCCGAAAAATTTCCCCAATTTCCGGTCTTAAAGTTTCCGAGAAGAAGTGGAGCGGGATTAAAGTCCCCGGCATGAAGTGCAAGGGCAATCTCCTCACTAATGTTTTCGGCAAGGCGGCCGGAATCTGTTTTTGTTGCGCCGGCAAGATTGGCGTAATCGGCCTTTATTGCACTATGGTGAAGGGGATGCCGGCCTTTTTGAGGCGGCGCACCGAGGCGGGGTCGGTGTTGACCAACTTAAATTCCACACCCTGAACCGAGCGCATGATTATATAGTCGAAGCGGGCGTCGGTGATGAGCACTTTTGCCTCGGCATTGTGGGTCTTGAGCCACTCTTTTATGGCCAAGAGTTTCTCCAAGCCGAAACACTCTCTATAGTCGATGGGGTCGTGGGGATACATTTCGCGAAACTCTTCGAGTGTGGGGGTGCACACATAGTGAGTGATGCCGAGTTCCCGGGCTATATAGGGCACATATTCACCGGGAGCGTAGGTGGCTAAGAGCACCTCGTAGCCTTGCCGGCGATAGTCGTCGAGCATGGATAGCACTTCTTGGTTGAAATGATTGCGGGTGTGCTTGGCGAAAACTTCAAATTGCTGTGAGGGCATTTTCTTGCCTATGCGCACCAGGTCAAATTTAAGGTGGCGCGAGGAGATGTTGTCCATCAAGCGATTGAGTATAAGGTTTTTGATTTTCTTCCATGTACGCCACTTAAATCGGCGAAGCATATAGCTTGAGACGAACCGCATAAAGAGCACTGAGGTCGGGATGTCGACCAGCACATTCTCAAGCGCCACTACCACCACAGGCACCGGAGCTTTCTTATCTATAGGCATATTACTGTCGCTCATAACTTTAGAGTGTTAATAGATAATTACGGTTACTTATCTTTTGTTTTTATGCATCGGGGAGTCGGTACCCGGCATAATTTAATCCACCTTAAAGGCTACATGGTAGGGCCGGCAGATGCGTGGCCTTGCAAAAAACGGAGTCAAAAGCATATTTGACATCTATAATTAAACAATCTCTCCGCAAGTAAAGTTTTAACAGCTTGAAGTTTTCTCAATACATTTTAAACTTTCGGGGCTATTGTTTGCAGGCTTCGTAGATATGTTGATATGCTTCAAAGGGACGGAGAGTGTAGCCATTTCGGTTCAGAAGTTCTATGGTTTGATGGCCCGGGGCCACCAGAAGGGATTGAGCTGAGGAGAAGGAGGTTAGCAAGGGGAGGTCGTGGAAATGGTCGGTGACTACGCAGGCCACATCGGCGCCCAGCTGCCGAGCCAAATTCTGAACAGCCTCTACTTTGCGCTCTGCGCGGCACTCCTGATAGAGGCCTAACGATTGAGGAGCGCGGGGCGAGGCGAGGCAATAGGATATTTGGGGGTATTGTTCGGCAAAATACTCGGCATATTCGCCGGCGGCGGCCGAGGCCAACACCACTACCCTACCCTGCTCCACTGCCTCATTGAGCAGGGAAATCACCTCGGGGTCTACATAGTCGGTAAGAGTTCTTGCGAAGTGGCGCCACCAGCTTTCGGGCAGGTAGGCGGCAGAGCGCAAGGTGTAGTATTTTATCTCATGATGCGAAATCTTGTTGAGCCGGCGCCGCAAGTATAGGTGCAGGAGCGAGGCGAGGCGGAGCCAGCGAAAAGAGCAGAATAGCTTGAGGGCGAAGGCACGGAAGAAGTGCGTCCAGGAATTGGTGCGCAGCAGGGTGCCGTCGAGGTCGACGGCCATAATGCCTTTATTATTACTAACAGTTGTAGTCATCTGCGTTTATTATAGTCTTTCGACCATGGGAATCTCAGAAGGAGTTGATTGCGCCAAAGGGCGAATCGGGGAGAGAGCAGAGGCGCGGGGGTGGTGACGGCGAGCACCGCACATTCTATGCGGGCCTGCGGCAGGGCCTTGCGCAGGGCGTTGGCCACGGCTATCATGGTGGCGCCGGAGTCTACCGCATCGTCGACAAGGAGAATTCTCCGGACACCGACAAGGGCTTCGCTCGCCGATGGCGGCAGGGCGAAGGGGAGCGGCTTGGGCGGCCGGCTGCTAAGGTGGCGCGACTCGCGCACTCTCAGATAGTCGACCATGGCTGTGGGCAGAAGCTTGAGCAGTGGGGAGAGAAACCGCTTCTTGGGGGTGGAGGCTCGTTGCAACGCCACTTCCACATATCGAGCCCCGGGGAAGTGTGGGAGCATCTGCCGCGCCACATAGCCGCCACCGTTGAGAATGCCTACCAGAGCATCGGGCGCAAATTCGGCGGCAGACTGAGCCAGAGAGCCACAGGCTGCGCAGAATTGCTGATGATGTAAGGTTAGTACTCTCATTCTTTCAATGATGATTGGCCGGGCGGGGAAGGGGCGGAGGAAGGGGAGGCGGGGCTATCGACGCAGGTTGGCCATAGCTATTGCAGTGGCGGCAGCCTCGGCGCCCTTGTTGCCCAGAGAGCCGCCGGCGCGGTCGAGTGCTTGCTGCTCATTGTTGACGGTGAGCACTCCGAAAATCACGGGAGCCTTGTCGAGGGTGTTGAGGATAGTGACGCCTTGAGTCACCGATTGGCACACATAGTCGAAGTGAGGGGTGTCGCCTCTTATCACACATCCGAGCACAATCACGGCATCGGGGCAATTGTTTTGGAGAGCGAAGTTGGCTCCGTAGGTCAGCTCCACGGTGCCGGGCACTTCCATCACTTTGATTTGCTGAGGGCTCACGCCGGCGGCTTTCAGAGTGCCGAGAGCGCCTTGAAGCAGCGGGCCGGTGATATGTGAATTCCATTGTGCCACCACGATGGTGCACTTAAACTGATCGGGATTTTTAAGCGTCGGCATCTCAAAGGGGCCGCGCTCACTGTTAATCTGTGTCGACATAGCTATTGATTGTCTCTGCGCCCCGACGGCATTATGCGGGGGGCAGAGATGTATGTTTTAAGGGGTTATTAGGGGCTTAATTCATCAACCCTTTTTGGGGTGAGAGAGCTTGTGGAAGAAGGCCTTCCAGCGGGGCTCTTGCTCGTCGTTGAGCTGAATCACTTCCAAGAGGGCGAGTATATCTTCTTCGAGTTCGATGGTGCCCAAGGCAATGGCGTGAGGGAGCACTGCATTGAGCAGGCGCGAAGCGCGCGGACGCATGGAGCGAATGCGCATCATGATTTCGGCCATTTCGATGGTCATCTTAATCTCTTTGCGGGTCACCTTTCCACTTCTGCGCTTTGAATATTTGATGGCCTCGGCATAGAATTTGAGGGAGGCACGATAGTCGCCGGTGGCCATAAGCAGGCGGGCGGTTTTGCGCATGGAGTCGACCAAGCGGTCGGTGGCTGCGTTCACACCGGAGTTGACCTTTGAGAGGAGCTGATAGGTGAGGGCTTGCTGGCGTGCGAGCATATCGAGGGTTTTGCGGCGAGAGCGCAAGATGTGGGTGGAAAGCTCCATGGCCAGGATGTGGTATTCGCCGAAGCGCTCGGGGTCGAGGGTGTTGAGGTTGTCGAGGATTTTGAATAGCGACTCGAGCTCGCGTTCGGCCTGCTTATAGTCTTTTGCAGAGTAGTGAATCTGCGAGAGGTCGAAGAGCACAGCCATCAGGAGTGCTTTAAACTCGATGTTGTCGTAGTCGGAGAAAAGGCGCATGAGTCGCATGGCTTCCACGGTGCGTTCCAGGGCATCGGGGTAGCGTTCCTCTTCCATAAGTGTGCGCACGGTGTGTCGGCAGCTCTCGGCTTGGCGAAGTATTTCGCAGTCGTGGCTGTTGGGCTGCAATGAGTCAAGATTCAAAGGTATTTCAAAGTGTATCATGACATTCTGAGAAGAGAGGTTGTTATGAGAGTTTTTGAATTGTCGGCGGGCCGGGGGGCAGGAGCCGGCAACGGTTTTAGAGTTTCTGAATGTTTTGGCGGGCTTGTGAGCCGAGGTATCCACCATGGTGGCGGAGGGCATATTTATCGGCGGTGAAGCCGATAGCTTTCATGGTGCACACCACCAGCACGTCGCCAATCACTGTCATCATGGTGGTGGAGGTGGTGGGAGTGAGGCCCAGTGGGCACACTTCCGGTGAGCCACCGGTGTAGAGAGTCACGTCGGCTTTTTGAGCCAGCGGACTGTCGTTGTTACCTGTTATAACAATGAAAGGGGTGTTTGGGTTCAGATTTCTGGTCAATTCGGTGAGTTCCACGATTTCGCGGGTTTTGCCAGAATTGCTTATGAGGAGCATTATGTCGTTGGGTTGCATCACACCCAGGTCGCCGTGTTGGGCTTCGGAGGGGTGGAGAAATACAGCCGGGGTGCCGGTAGAGCAGAAAGTGGTGGCTATGTTCATGGCTATCTGGCCGGCTTTGCCCATACCGGAGGTGATGAGCTTGCCGCCGCGGCGATGCACATATTCTTTGATTAGCTCCACGGCTTTTTCATATTCATCGCTCACCGGGATGCTGCTTATAGCACGGCTTTCGGCGAGCAGAATTTCTTCCATGGTTGATTTCACGCTGTCCATAATGTTAAGGTCTTGGGGTTGATTCGTATTCTTTGAATAGTGCCGCCCACTGTTGGGGCACATTGATAGGGGTGAGAGTCTCTTTGTCGATATATACCATCACGGTGTCGCACACCGATTTCACTTTTGCCTTGGAAGTCTCGTAGATCATCTGGCGCAACACTATGTGGTGGCGGCCCAATTCTTGGAGCTTGGTAAACACCTCAATCTCTTCGCCGAAATATATGGGCTCTATATATGCGCAATCCACGTTGGCAATCACGGTCTCCACGTTTCGGAAGTTCATTTTGCCCTTCTTCACAGCTTGGAAATAGAGGGCTTTGCCGGTGTCGTAGAATGAGAGGTAGACGGTGTTGTTGACATGGCCCAAGATATCGACATCGTTGAAGCGTATCTGGAGCGGAGAGCGGTGGGAGAATTCCTCGGGGCGAGGGAGTGTGTCGAGACGTGGCATGCTGTCAGATAAATTTAATTTCAGTGATTACGGGTTTGCCTAAGGCATTGTTGATGGCTTCAATGAGGTGAGAGCGCTGCATGGAGAGTTCTTGCCTCACGGGGGCTGAAATCACTTTCACATAAAGCACTCCGCGGGCCACTCTACGCTCGGTGGTGAGGCGGTTGATGTTTGGCCCCACGACGGTGGTCCACACCGAGAGTGCACGATGGCTCAACAGGTCGTCTTCCAGATTTCGGGCCTTGAAGAAGTTGTTGAGTATCTCTCCTATGCTGAGCGGTTGGATGCGTTTCATTGCGAAGCCAGGAGTGAATAATTGCCGTCTTCCACCGCGAAGAGGCTATAGCTTCCGGCTGTGGAGCGCAATATGGAGTCGATGTGAGTGCGATTGGTGTCGGTGATGAATATTTGGCCGTAGTTGTGATTGTCGGAGCTGATGGTTCTGACAATGTTTTCCACTCTTGAGGCATCGAGCTTGTCGAAGATGTCGTCGAGCAGCAACAGAGGCAAAGTAGAGGTGCGCTGCCGCAGGAAGTGGAACACGGCCAGACGCAAAGCCACGGTGTAGCTTTTCATTTGGCCTTGGCTTGCACTTCTGCGCATGCTGTGGTCGTTGAGCAGGAGCTCAATATCGTCGCGATGCGGGCCCACGGTGGTGAAGCCCACTATGGAGTCTTTGGCGCGGCTGCGGGCCAGGGAGAGGGCGAAGCTGTCGGCCTCCACCGAATTTTTATATTGCAGAGAGGCTTGCTCGCCTTCGCCGGCTATCAGGCCGTAGAGGCTGCTGAAGGGGGTTGAGATGTCGGCAATCCACTCTGCACGCAGGCGGCATATGGTTTGCGCCGACTCTACCATGACGGCTTCCACCGACTCGGTGAGCAGGGGGTCGCTGATGCCGCTTTTGAGCATGGCGTTGCGCTGGCTCAAGGCTTCGTTGTAGCGTATGAGTGCGCGCAGGTAGAGGGGGTTGGCTTGCGATATGACGCTGTCTATGAGGCGGCGACGCTCTTCGGGCATTCCGGTTATGATGGTGTTGTCGCTTGGGGCGGCAATCACTATTGGCACGGTGCCTATATGGTCGGAGAATCGGCGACACTCTTTGCCGTCGCGGCGGAGCACTTTGCGAGAGCCTCGGCGATAGCCTATGCTCACTTCAAGGCGCGGGGTGCCGTCGGTGGCGGTGGTGTTGTAGCGCCCTTGCACCATCATTTCGGTGGTGCCGTAGCGCAGCAGTTCTGCATCGGGTATGGCGCGGAAGCTCCGGGCCATGCTCAGATAGTAGACAGCTTCCAGGATGTTGCTTTTGCCCATCCCGTTGCTCCCTACAAAACAATTAACACCTTCAGAGAGCTCCAGGGAACTCTCTGAGATGTTTTTAAAGTTCAGAATATTTAAGCTGTTGAGCAGCACGACGGTTAGAATTCGCAGTTGCCCGGATAGCGCGGGAAGGGTATCACGTCGCGAATGTTTTGCATGCCGGTGACGAAGAGCACGAGGCGCTCAAAGCCGAGGCCGAAGCCGCTGTGAGGCACTGAGCCGAAGCGACGGGTGTCCAGATACCACCACATATCCTTCATGGGTATGCCGAGCTCTTGGATTCTTGCCGACAGCTTTTCGTAACTCTCTTCGCGCTGACTACCGCCAATGATTTCGCCGATTTTGGGGAAGAGCACATCCATGGCTCTGACGGTCTTGCCGTCGTCATTGAGCTTCATGTAGAAGGCTTTTATCTCCTTGGGATAGTCGGTGAGAATCACCGGTTTGCGGAAATGCTGCTCCACCAGGTAGCGCTCATGCTCTGAAGCGAGGTCGACACCCCAATACACGGGGAATTCAAATTTCTGGCCGCTCTCTTCGAGTATCTTCACGCCCTCGGTGTAGGGGAGGCGCACAAAGTCGTTGTCTACCACAAATTTGAGGCGCTCAATGAGCTCCTTGTCAAACATGTCGTTGAGGAACTGTATGTCGTCTTTGCAGTGTTGGAGTGCGTAGTTGATGCAGTATTTTATAAATTCTTCGGCGAGGTCCATGTTGTCGGCAATCTCGTAGAAGGCCATTTCGGGCTCAATCATCCAGAACTCCGAGAGGTGGCGGGGAGTGTTGGAGTTTTCGGCGCGGAATGTGGGGCCGAAGGTGTAGATGCAACCCAGGGCTGTGGCGCCGAGCTCGCCTTCGAGCTGTCCGCTCACTGTGAGGCTTGCAAATTTGCCGAAGAAGTCTTGGCTATAGTCTATTTTGCCCTCTGGGGTGCGGGGCGGGTTCTCCATGTCGAGGGTAGTGACTTGGAACATGGCACCGGCACCTTCACAGTCGGAGGCTGTGATAAGGGGTGTGTGGAAATAGTAGAAGCCTTTGTCGTTGAAGAAGTTGTGGACTGCGAAGGCCAGGGCGTGGCGAATGCGGAGCACGGCACCGAAGGTGTTGGTGCGGGGGCGCAGGTGGGCTTTCTCACGGAGGAATTCCAGGGAGTGGCCTTTCTTTTGGAGGGGGTATTCGTTGGGGTCGGCAGTGCCGTAGATTTCAAGCTCTTGGGCCTGTATTTCCACACTCTGACCTTTGCCTTGCGACTCCACGAGAGTGCCTTGCACATGGATGCTTGAGCCGGTGGTTACGGCTTTGAGGCTCTCCTCGGAGAATTGCGAAAGATCGAATACTATTTGAATGTTGCGTATGGTTGAGCCATCGTTGAGGGCCACAAATTGCACGTTTTTGTTGCCTCGACGAGTTCTCACCCATCCTTTAGCATCTATTTTTGTGCCTACGAGTTCTTGGCCGTTGTCAAGAATCTCTGCCACACGGCGGCGTTTTAGATCTTCCATAATTATTGCGTTTTTAAAATGTAGTCGCGGTAAGCCCTGTGGCACCACCGCGACTACGCTTCTATGTAGTTTTGCTGTTAGTGAGCATTTGCTGTCGCTTCTTGCCCGGGGGCAAGAGGGCGAGGGGTGGCAAATT
>CAYVAK010000073.1:0-9598 GCA_964448425.1 uncultured Sangeribacter sp. | reverse complement strand
ATATCTGGATGTGCCGGGCATACCGCTTGCCTTGTGTTCGGTGCACTCAAGGATTACCTGCACTCTGTTGCCTTTCGCTTTCTTTGCCATAGTAGTAAGTCTGCTTTATTACATTGATAAAACGACGATGTCTTTGAAATCGAGGTAGCCTTTCTTTTCAGCTTCCTTGAGAGCTGCATCGAGCCCTATTTTGTTGATGGTGCGGAGACCACGAGCAGAGAGTGTGAGTTGGATCCACATATCCTCTTCTACCCAATAGAATTTTTTAGTAAAGACATTGGGCTCGAATTTGCGTTTTGTGCGACGCTTGGAGTGGCTGACGTTGTTTCCCGTCATTGTCTTTCTGCCCGTTATCTGACAATTTTTTGACATGGCTGTTGTTTTAATTCTTGTGTAATTAAATTGTAATTAACGGCTTCAAGGCCGCCATCTCAGTTCTCATATCATCGCTAAATGCATCATTTTCAGCGATTTTACAGGATGTGCCATAAAACCGATGCAAAATTAGTAAATTCTGCTGATATGGCAAAATTTTTTTGTGATTTTCCGCACTTTCCCCCTCGATTTTTTGCGAATCCGGCAATTTGGGGTCATGGCTTCTGTTGGATGCCGGGGGTGGCTACTCGTCGCCGGCGTATTCGGAGGAGGTGTAGGCGTGGCGCAGCAGGTTGATGAGCATCACCATGCCGTGGTTGGAGGCTGATTCTATCACTGTGTTGCGGTCGCCTTTGAAGTGGCGCACGTCGCTCACCACTGTGTCGCCGTATTTTACGGCAAACCAGACGGTGCCTACCGGTTTGGCCGGCGAGCCTCCGTGAGGGCCGGCGATGCCTGAAGTGGCTATGGCGCAGTTGGTGCGCATGAGGCGACAGGCTCCGTTGGCCATTGATTCCACCACTTCGCGGCTCACGGCTCCGTATCTGTCTATCAGGGAGCGGGGCACTCCGAGCACTGAGGCTTTCACGTCGTTGGAGTAGCTCACCACGCTGCCCAGGAAGTAGGCGGAGCTGCCGGAGTTGAGCACTATTTTGTGGGCTATGTTGCCGCCGGTGCAGCTTTCGGCTGTGGAGATTGTGAGTTCTTTTTCCAGGAGTTTGGCGGCGAGGATTTGAGGTATGGTGACCTTGTCCATGGCGAGCACCTCTTCGGCGAAGAGTTGTGCCAGCATGTTGTGGTATTTGTTGATGTTGAATCGGAGGAGTTCGAGGCCTGAAGAGGTGCCGGTGAGGTGTACATCGGTGCATTCCGCTTTGGTGTGGAATGAGAGTTTGATGTATGGGGGCAGGCAGGATTCAAAGTGCTTCATGAGCTTTTCGAGGTCTTGCCTTGTGTAGCCGTAAATCACCAGGTGGCGTTCTTCGGTATATTGTGTTGTTTGTGTCATGGCTAAGAAGTGTGGTCGAAGGAGTTTTAGTTAAATCTCTACTCGGGCAAACGGTGGGAGCGAGAGGTCGCAGAATTGTTTGTCGAGGTATTTGAAGTAGCCGGCAATAGCCACCATGGCGGCGTTGTCGGTGGTGAAGATGCGTTCGGGTATCCAGGCGGTGATGTGACGGCGAGCGCAGAAGTCGGCTACGGCAGCGCGGACGCCGGAGTTGGCCGATACGCCTCCGCCAATGGCGAGGTGCCTGACGGGGTGGAGCTTGACGGCTTTAGCCAGTTTGTCAAGGAGGATTTCTATGATGGTGTGTTGGAGGGAGGCTGCCAGGTCGGCTTTATTGTTTTCAATGAAGTCGGGGTCGGTGGAGAGGTTGTCGCGCAGGGTGTAGAGGAAGGAGGTCTTCAGTCCGCTGAATGAGTAGTTGAGGTCGGGGATGTGCGGTTTGCTGAATTTAAAGCGGGCCGGGTCGCCCTGCTGAGCCAGGCGGTCAATGTGGGGGCCGCCGGGGTAGGGCAGACCCATCACTTTGGCGCATTTGTCGAATGCTTCGCCGGCGGCGTCGTCGATGGTCTGGCCTATGATTTGCATATCGTTGTATGCGTTGACAATCACAATTTGAGAGTTGCCGCCTGAGATGAGGAGGGCCATGAATGGAAATTCGGGCACTTTGTCGGCTTCTGAGCGGCGAATGAAGTGGGAGAGCACGTGGCCATGCAGGTGGTTGACATCTATAAGAGGTATACCCAGGGAGATGGCGAGGCCTTTAGCGAATGATACGCCCACCATCAGGGAGCCCAGCAGGCCGGGGCCGCGTGTGAAAGCTATGGCGGAGAGCTCATTCTTGTCGATACCGGCTTGTCGCAGGGCTTCGCTCACCACGGGCACAATGTTTTGTTGGTGTGCACGGGAGGCAAGTTCGGGCACCACGCCGCCATAGGCTTCGTGTACCTTCTGGCTTGCTATAACGTTGCTCAAAAGTATTCCGTCGCGCACCACAGCTGCCGAGGTGTCGTCGCATGAAGATTCGATTGCAAGAATTGTAACTGACATTGTCGCTTTGTTAATACACACTTATTTGGTGGTTCTAGAATGCAAAGTTAATCATAAGAATTTGCCCAACCAAGCAAATTTTATTAATTTTGCATGAAATGCAGGTCACACGGCAAATGAAAAGAGCCTACAAGATATTGCGGAATGTCATATTTTCCCTCATGCTCACACTTGCGGGATTATATGTCATTCTCTATATTTGTCTGTCTATACCGAGTGTGCAGAATTGGATCAAAGAGCTTGTGCAGGAGGAGTTTAACAGCCGTAGTTCAGGTCGTTTGGCCATCGACAAGGCCTCAATCTCCCCCTTCAGCGAAGTGGTGCTCAGCGGTGTGAATTTCATCGATGCCAAGGGCGACACGGTGGTGAAAGCGGCCACGGTGGGCGCCGGCATTGACATCTGGCAGTTGGTGCTTCACCGCCACATTGAGCTCACCTATGCCGAGGTGATAGGTCTTGATGCACATGTGAAGCAGGCGGCTCCCGGCGCTCCGCTCAACATACAGTTTATAATTGACGGCTTCAAATCCAAGAAGCAGGACAATAAGCCTACGCGTGTGGACCTCACGCTCAACAATGTGGTGATAAGGCGAGGCAACCTCACATTCGACAAGGAGTGGCAGCCGCGCAGAAATCCTGATAATAGAGTGGATTTCAACCACTTATCTGTGAGAAATTTGGCAGCCGACTTGCGTTTCCCGGTGCTTAAAAACGATGACATACTGGTGGACCTGCGCCGCCTGGCCTTTACCGAGAGCCACGGTCTCACACTCGAGTCGCTCTCCGGCCGTGTCCATGTCACTCCGCAGGGCCTCAGTTTCCAAGGTCTCACATTGCGATTGCCGGGCACCAAGCTCGCAATCAACGATATGGAGCTCGGCTACAACGGCTTAGACTCAATAGTGCCCGCCCTCAAGCGCGCTCCCATACATTTGCAGCTCACCGACAATCTCGTGACTCCATACGATTTCAGGGCCTTTGTGCCGGTGCTTAAGAATTTCGGTGCGCAGATGCGTCTCAGTGTGGATGCCCTGCGTATCGGCGACGACATTCAGCTCAACTCTCTGCGACTCACCCAAGACCGTGACCTGCTGTTAGACCTCAGCGGTTCTGCCCTCAATGTGATTAACCACCCCGTGGAGGAAATGGTGGTGGAGGTGCCCAACATCAGTTTTAAGGCCACCGGCCACCAGATAGAGCGCTGCATAGCCCCGTTCCTCGACTCCAATCCGGCCCTCAAGGCGCTGATAGGGCGTTGCGGCGATGTTTCGCTCGATGCTACGCTGGCTTTGGCCAAGGCAAAAGCCCGCTTCAAGGGAAATATCTCCACAGCCGTGGGCGACATTGATATCGATGCCGAGGCTCTGGGGATAGGCACTGAGGAGCAGGACCTCCAACTTAACTTCGACACCGACGATTTCAACCTGGGTTTGCTCACCGACAATTCGGATTTCGGCCATTTCTCGGCCGAGCTGGAGAGCCAAATCAGCAAGAAAGGCAAGGAAATTTCAGGACACCTGCAAGCCTCGGTGCCCTTTTTCAATTATAAGGGCTACAACTACACCGACTTGTCGCTCGACCTTGAGAAGCACGACAAGGATTTCACTGCCTCAATCGAGAGCCTCGATGACAATCTCACCTTTAATATAGATGCCGAAGGTGCCCTAAACGGCAAGACCTCCTATCTGAATTTGGATGCCGACCTGGCAAACATCAACCTCTCGCAATTGCAGCTGCCCAAGATGCCGGTGTTCGACCTCTCGGCACAGGTGTCGGCGCGACTCAGAGGCGACAATATCGACAACCTGCAAGGCAACCTTACAGTGGACGACTTGCACTATTCCGATGCCAAGAACGGCGATTTCAACCTCAACTATTTAACTCTGGATATAGACCGCGAGACGCTCCCCAACACTCTCGACCTGGATTGCGACTTTCTTCAGGCTAATCTCACCGGCAAATTTATGCTCTCCAAGCTTCCGGCAGTGGTGCAGGGCATATTCCACAAAGTGCTGCCCGACCTGGTGGCCGCTCCTTCGGGCGACATCTCAGCTTTTGCAGCCGAACAGGAGTTCGACTATTCGCTGTTAGTGCGCAAAGATGCCGCCATACTTAACCGTGTGAAATTGCCGGTCACCCTGCTTGAAGACCTTCAGCTCACCGGCCGGGTGGGCGGTGCCGACGGCGTGGCTATCCTCAACATGGATGTGCCATATTTGCAGCAGGGCCAAAACAAGCTTATCCGCGACACCAAGTTGGCGCTCACCGTCGACAATAGTGCCGATATCTGCAATCTATATCTCACATCACGAATGCCCAACAGCAAAGGCTACACCACGCTGATGGTCGATGCAAACGCCCACGCCGGCAAGGTAGATACCGACATTGCTTGGCTCTTCGACCGCGTGCAGGCCTATAGGGGCAACGTGTCGCTCTCGGCCCTGTTGAGCAAGAATGCCGAAGGCAAGTTGCAGGCTTCGGTGGATGTGAACCGTTCCACATTTGAAGTCAACGACACCACATGGGTGGTGAACCCCGGCCGGATAGACTATAGCCCCGGCTCTCTCACCGTGAGCGATGTGAAAGTGCACCGTCCCGGACAGTATGTGGCCCTCTCTGGCATGAACAAAATTGACTCCGATGAGACAATCGACATAGACCTCAAAGACATAGACCTCGGCTACATTTTCGACACCTTGAAAATAAATTATGTGGTGTTTGGCGGTGTGGCTACCGGCAAAATACAGGTGGCCGACATCTTCAGCAAGCAGCCCCGACTCTTCACCGACGGCTTGAATGTGGAGCAGTTTACCTACAACAACTCTCTGCTCGGCGATGCGGTGATAAAGAGTCGCTGGATAGACACCGATAAGAGTGTGAAGATAGATGCTAAGGTGAAAGACGGCGGCGAGAAGGTGGCCGACATCGACGGCCGGATATGGGTGACTCGCGACTCGCTGAATTTCGACTTCGATGCCAACAGGCTCAACATCGGTTTCTTGAAGCCGTTTATGGCTGCCTTTACCGACGATGTGAAGGGCCGAGCCTCGGGCCATGCCAAGCTCTACGGCACATTTAAAGACATCGACCTTGTAGGCAAGATTTTTGCCGACGAGATTAAGCTGAAAATCGGCCTCACCAACACCGAATATACCGCTTCCGACACAGTGACGCTCACCCCCGGCCGCATTAACCTCAATAATATCACCCTTTACGACCGCGAAAGGCACACAGCCAAGCTCAACGGCTATGTGACCCACGAATATTTCCACAACCCGGCCTTTAAGTTTACCATCAGCGAGGCAAAGGACTTCCTCTGCTACGACACCAACAACAAGATAAACCCCGACTGGTATGGCACCATCTATGCCAACGGTTCCGGCACCATAACCGGTGTGCCCGGCTTCATAGATATATTGGTGGATATGACCACGGCGCCTCGCTCGGTGTTCACACTTGTGCTCGACGACAAGGAGGTGGCCGAGGAGTATCAGTTCCTTACCTTCACCGACCGGCGCAAGGAGGAGCTTGAGGCTCAGCGCAAGGCTCAAGAGCCGGCCGGAGATGCCGAGCCGGAGTTTGTGCAGCGATTTGTGAAGAAGGTGGAGCACAATGCCGACCTCCCCTCCAAATATAAGATGGACCTCAGGGTGACCACCACTCCCGATGCGCAAGCCGTGATAGTGATGGACCCCGTGGGCGGCGACAAGATTCGAGCATACGGTTCCGGACCGCTCCGCTTCACCTACAATTCCGAAGGTGAGATGAGCCTCTATGGCACCTATACCATAGACCGCGGTAGCTACAACTTCACCCTCCAGGAGATTATAGTGCGCGACTTCAAAATCAACGAGGGCTCCAAAATCACCTTCACCGGTGACCCCTTTGCCGCCAACCTCGACATAGTGGCAGCCTATAGAGTGAATGCCAGCCTCACCGACCTCGACGCCTCGTTTGCCCACGATGCCGACCTGAATCGCAATAATGTGCCTGTGGAGGCGCTGCTGAAAGTGTCGGGCGATATGCGCAGCCCCGACATAGGCTTCGATATCGGTCTGCCCACCCTCAATCAAGATGCGGCTCGCAAAGTGAAGAGCATTGTCTCCACAGCCGATATGATGAGTATGCAGATAGTGTATCTGCTCGCTTTGAATCGCTTCTATACGCCTGACTATATGAACAATAGTCGCAACAACAACGAGATGGCTTCACTGGCCTCGGCCACTGTCTCCACTCAGCTTTCAAGCATCCTTGGCCAGCTCTCCGACAATTGGAGCTTTGCGCCATCGTTCCACACCGATAAAGGCGACTTCTCGGATATGGAGGTAGACCTTGCGCTATCGTCAACCTTGCTCAACAATCGCTTGCTGCTCAACGGCAATCTGGGCTACCGCGACCGTGCCACCTCCTCAACCACCTTCATCGGCGACTTCGACATTGAATATCTCCTTAATAAGCAGGGCACTATACGCCTCAAAGCATACAACCACTACAACGACCAGAACTACTATCTGCGCTCTGCGCTCACCACTCAAGGCGTGGGCATAGTGTTTAAGCGTGACTTTAATCGCTTCTTGCCGGGCCTCTTCCGCCGCAAAAAGGCTACCGTCATCACTGCTCCGCAGGAGCCTGTCGACTCATTGAAATAAAAACCAAAACACTGATTTATAAAAGATTATGGCAATGGATGAGAAATTGATTATCTATCAGGTGTTCCCTCGTTTGCTCACAAACGACAACGACCGCTGTGTGTGCAACGGCACCATTGAAGAGAATGGTGTGGGCAAAATGAACCAAATCACCTCCCGAGTCTTGAAAGCAATTCGCGACCTTGGTGTCAATGCCATCTGGTATACCGGCATCATAGAGCACGCCACCAAGACCGACTATTCAGCCTACGGAATCGCGCCCGACGACCCTCATGTGGTAAAAGGCAACGCCGGAAGTCCCTATGCCATAAAGGATTATTTTGATGTCGACCCTGACTTGGCCGAGAATGTAGATGCTCGCATGAAGGAGTTTGAAGACCTGGTGGCTCGCACCCACAAGGCCGGTATGCGTGTGCTTATCGACTTTGTGCCCAACCACACAGCTCGCTGCTATCATTCCGACTGCGCTCCCAAAGGCATCAGCGACTTCGGTGCCGGCGACGACACCTCTAAATTCTTCTCACCCAACAACAACTACTACTACCTCACCAATCAGAAATTTTGCCCCGGTTTCGACATAGCCGACTATCACGAGTTCCCGGCCAAAGCCACCGGCAACGATTGCTTCTCAGCCTTCCCCGGCGAGTATGATTGGTATGAGACAGTGAAGCTCAACTATGGCCACGACTACGGCAACGGCATGGATTGCTTCGACCCGGTGCCCGACACCTGGCTTAAGATGCTGGCCATCTTGCGCTTCTGGGCCTCTAAGGGTGTCGACGGCTTCCGCTGCGACATGGTGTTTATGGTGCCTCTGGAATTCTGGCATTGGGCCATAGAGCAAGTGAAGAAGGACTATCCGGAGGTGATTTTCATAGGCGAAATCTACGATGTGGCCCTCTATCGCCCCTTCCTGGACTATGGCGGTTTCGACTATCTATATGATAAGGTGAACCTCTACGACACTCTGAAAGGGGTGCAGATATCCAATATATCGGCAGCCTGCCTCACCGGCTGCTGGCAAACGGTAGACGGCATAGGCAGCAAGATGCTCAACTTCCTCGAAAACCACGATGAGGTGCGCTACGGCTCGGCAGAGTATGCCGGCGACCCCTCAACAGTGATTCCATCGCTGGTGGTCAGCTCCATGCTCAATGTTGGCCCCATGATGATATACTACGGCCAGACACTCGGCGAGTGCGCTCGCGACAACGAGGGCTTTGCCGGCTTCAACAACCGCACCACCATATTCGACTATTGGAGCATCGACACAGTGCGCCGCTGGTATAACGGCGGCAAATGCAACACCGACCTGCTCACCACCAAGGAGCGTTGGCTCCACGGCCTCTATGCCAAGGTGCTCAAGCTCTGCAATGCCGAAAAGGCTATAAGCAAAGGCAGCTTCTTCGACCTTATGTATGTGAATTTGCAGAATCCCGACTTCGACCCGCATCGTCAATTTGCATTCTTGCGCCACTACGAGGATGAGACTCTGGTGGTGGTGGCTAATTTCGGCGGCGAAGAGGTGAATGTGAAAGTCAACATACCCAACGACGCCTTCGACTATCTCAACCTCAAGGAGGGTGAGGGCATGGCAAGAGAGCTCTTGGAGGGTCGTTCACAAAAGAAGCGCCTTATACGCAACGAGCCCTTTGTAGCTAAAGTGGCGGCTCACAATGCAGTGGTGTGGCGCCTTAAAGCCTCAAATCTTAAATTCCCCCTCAAATAATCGAAATTTCCGATAAAATATGCGGCCCTGTTATTAACAAATTTTTGAGAGATGGGGTCTAAATGTCAGAAATATTGATTAACTTTGCATCATATAAGGCGGCGCAAGCGGCTGTGGCCGATAGCATTTCCGCACCCTTAGGTCAGCTTTATTTTACATGATGTAAACGCTTAGAAGCAGTACATTGACAGGAAATAAATAAAAGAATTAAACCATCACATATTGCAATGAGCAACAATCTTCCACCCATCAAGGTGTTTGCAGGCACAAAATCCCGCTATCTTGGCGAGTCTATCTGCAAAGAACTCGGCATAGAGCTGGGAAAAATGAATACACAACGATTTGCTGACGGCGAATTTGAAGTGTGCTTTGAAGAATCAATCCGTGGCGCACAGGTCTATCTGGTGCAATCCACATTCCCTGACGCAGACAATCTCATGGAGCTCCTTCTCATGATTGATGCAGCCAAGAGAGCATCGGCAGCCACAGTGGTAGCAGTGATTCCTTACTTCGGTTGGGCACGTCAGGACCGCAAGGACAAACCGCGTGTGAGCATCGCTGCCAAACTTGTGGCCGACCTTCTGAGCGTAGCCGGCATCGACCGTCTGATCACCATGGACTTGCATGCCGACCAGATTCAAGGCTTCTTCAACGTGCCGGTTGACCACTTATATGCATCATCAATCTTCATCCCCTACATCGAGTCGTTGCACCTGGAGGAGATGACCATCGCTTCGCCCGATGTAGGTGGTGCTAAACGTGCCAATTCTTATGCAAAATACTTCGATG
>CAYVAK010000072.1:0-9936 GCA_964448425.1 uncultured Sangeribacter sp. | reverse complement strand
ATACTCTTGTAAACGAAGCACCGTTTGACGAGATTAACGTAATTGAGCTATTCCCGGGTAAAACAGAACAAGTTGCCGAGTTTGTTTCAATCCTTCACAAATCAATCACTGCAGCATAAACTAATCTCGTTGATTGGTGAATACAAAAATTCAATTTAATGCACACATGAATATGGCGCGGATGAAGAGAGCGGTGAGGGTGGGTTTAGGCGTTGTTGTGGCTGTGGCCTTGCTCACGTTTGTTTGCAATGTGCTGGTGGATGTTAATGCCTCCGGCAAGACGTTTGATGATGTGGCCGATGTGCCACACCGTAAGTACGGTTTGCTGTTGGCTACTTCGCCGATTACTCCTGCCGGTACTCACAACTTCTATTTCGACAATCGTATCAAGGCTACTGATGAGCTGTTTAAGGCCGGCAAAATCGACTTTGTGATTGCCAGCGGCGGCGATTACCGGAATACTGAGGCCGGCGGCTACAATGAGCCGGCTGCCATACGCGATTCTTTGGTGGCCCGCGGCATCCCCGCTGAGCGAATTATCCTTGATTATGAGGGCGTGCGCACTGTTAATTCGGTTGTGAAAGCCAAAGAGGTTTATGGCATTGATTCCCTCTTAATCATCTCTCAGAAAGGGCATAATCAGCGGGCTATCTATCTGGCCGAGCATTATGGCCTTAATGCAGTGGGCTATAATGCACGGCCCTCGCATGTGAGACGCACTCGCATTAAAAACAATATCAGAGAATACTTTGCCCGAGTGAAAATGTTTACGGATGTTTTGCCGGGAAGTAAGCCTAAATTTGGAGTGGTGCAGGCAACGATTGAGGGCCAACCGGCGGCCGGGGAATATGTTACGGTTGTCGACACTTGCGGATTACGTGTGTATTACCCGCATTATTCCACCATTGACCTTGTGTGCGGCACCATGCCGCAGAAAAGTGATAAGGATGTGATCTTGTTTGCCGAGGCTGCATTTACCGGTGAGCTGCTCAACGATTTCAAGCACAGTAATATTGCCGGAGACCATGTGAGCGCCGGGAAACGGGAACGAGGCTTCCGCTGCAAGCGCAACACCGGTGCTTTTGTCTACTACGACGGGAAACCCAGATTTGTCTATCCGAATTTCTCCGGTGAGCTGGACCGTGCAGCCGCTCACGGTGGCTGCGGCTTCTCGCAAGAGATGATGATACATCGGGGCAAGGAAGTGGCTCACACTCGCAAGAGCGACAATTCCAATGAGTTCAGAGCCTTATGCGAGATAGGTGGTCGGCTGGCGGTGGTCGACACAAAAGGGGCAATGGCCTTTGGCAAATTTATTAGCCGCCTGCTGTCGATTGGAGCCACCGAAGCCATATACCTTGATATGGGCACGGGTTGGAATTATTCCTGGTATCGTGATGCCACCGGAGCCGCGGTAGAGACACACCATGTGAAGACCAAATACGCCACCAATTGGATAACATTCTACACCCGGCGATAGCCTCCCACCACCCCCATCGCCATCCCTTCAGCCGCAAATAAATTCTACTTTTCTATTACACCATAGTTGATGCCTACGCGGCATTAACCGGCCTGCTATGTAAATTTTTATGGTTGGTGTGAATTTGTAAGATGCTTGTATTGAGACGGTTGCGGTTTGTGGAAGTTTTTTTGAATTTTTTTGCTCAAAAATTTGGTGGGGGAGAAAAATCGTTATACCTTTGCGGTGTACTAATACACTATTACACTAACACACGGTGACAGTGTCGGTACTTCTGATATCGAAGCTATCGGTGATGGTTTTTGAAATCAGGCAGCATTGAGAATCAAGCGACATTGAGAATCAAGCCGTATTGAGAATCAAGCGACAATAGTTTAGAAAACATTTATAACAGATTAAAATATGCTTACTCTTAACAACATCTCTTTTGGATACCGCAAAGACCCGGTAATCAGCAATTTTTCACTCAGCCTTGAGAAGGGCACCATCTGCGGCCTGCTCGGTCCTAACGGTGCCGGCAAGACCACTTTGCTCTACCTTATTTCCGGCTTGCTGAAGGCCGACCAAGGCTCCGTGACTTACAACGGTTTCACCCCTCTTAATCGCGATGTAGAATTCCTTTCCGACATTTTTATTGTGCCTGAGGAGATTACACTTCCTTCTTGCTCGCTTAAAGATTATGTGGATGTCAACTCGAAATTCTACCCCAATTTCAGCATGGAGGATATGCGGGAGTATCTCACCACCTTTGAGCTTCCCGACAACATACACCTTGGTCGCCTCTCTATGGGCCAGAAGAAGAAGGTGTATATCAGTTTTGCTCTGGCTTGCAACACTTCTCTGCTGCTGCTCGATGAGCCCACCAACGGTCTGGATATCCCCGGCAAACGCCTCTTCCGCCAGGCGCTGGTGAAGGGCATGAGCGACGAGAAGACTGTGATTATCTCCACCCACCAAGTCTACGACATTGACAAGGTGATTGACCACATTGTGATAGCTTATCAGCACGGTGTGCTCCTGAACGAGTCGACACGCACTGTGGCGCAGAAGCTGGCCTTCTCCTTCACCACCGACCGCGAGCGCATAGCCGCCGCCACCTTGGCTCTCGAAGCCCCCGGCGGATACAACATTGTGGAGCCGCTCTCCGACCCCGACCTGGAGACTGACATCAATCTTGAGACACTCTTTGAGCTCTCAATCAAGAACCCGCAGCTTATTGCCTCACTCTTCCCTCAAAAATAAACTCACCTACCTCACAAATTAAACAGAACAATAAAATGAACGAGATAAACACAATAAACACAACAAACAGTAAATCGCTCTTTTGGCTCACAGCTAAAAAAGAATATCAAGACAACAGGAAACTGATCCTGTGGGGCAGCATCGGTTGGCTGGCTCTCTGCATTATCGCCGGTAGCTTTCTGGGATTTTGCGGCATGTCGTCGGCCGAAGGTGAGCTGATGATCTATGGCATCTTTGCTCAAATCATGACCTGCGTGGGCACCTCAATGGCCTTCTCCGACATGAAGCGCAAAGAGGGGAGAATAGCTGCAATTATGACCCCGGCTAAGGCTATCCACAAATTCCTGCCCCGCTTCCTGGCCATGGTGGTAGGCCTTTACGTGGTGTTTGCCATTGGCTATTTCTTTTTGGACTTTACACGCGTGATTATCAACAATATAACAAATGCGGAAACCCTTGAGCCGCTTCAAATAAGTTTTGATTTGGACAAATATCAAGTGGCCATGCTTGTAAGCACAGTGACCTCCGTACTGCTCGGACAGGCGTGCTATCTGCTTGGCGGCATATTAGCGCCCAAAGCTTCATTCTTCAAGACCACAGCAGCACTTTTTATCATAGAGTTTCTGCTGGGCTTTATCTACGGAATATTGAAGGATTCGATTCACCTTGGCTTAAACATCTCGCCAATCGGCGTTATGTATATCATCTCGGGTGTGCTGTTTGCCATCACGCTGCTACTGTGGTGGAGCGCCTACCGCGCATTTAAGAGATGCAAGGTGATTCCGTTTATGATTAGAATAGGAAAACACAAATATGAATTTTAAAGAAAACCAACCAATATATCTTCAGCTGGCCGAAGGAATTATGGACCGTGTACAAACAGGCGACCTTCAGTGTGGCTCAAAAATAGAGTCGGTGAGAGAAACAGCCGGCAAGAACATGGTGAACATCAACACTGTGGTCAGGGCCTACGAATGGCTGGAGATGCGCGAAATAATAGTGCAAAAGCGCGGCATAGGCTTCTTCATCACAGAGCAAGCGCCGGAGAAGATATCGGAAATGCGTCGGAAAGAATTTTTCGGAGGCGAAGCTGAATATTTCATGCGCCGTTTGCAGTCGTTCTCCATCACGGCCGATGAGCTCAAAAAAATGTATGAGGAGTTTCTGCTCACCCACCCATAACCCGCCGTTTCGCCGGGATAGTTTTTAAATTTCAAGCAGTTAGTGATTAACGACGTTGTCGGTTGTGCATCTGTGAAGAGCGCAATCGGCCACGTCATATTTTACCCCTTTCGCCACAGCCTGCCCACCAAGGCAAACAGCGGTCGGCGCAACTCTTCCAGCAGCCAGCAAGCCAGAAATGTGCCTATCGGTACCACCAACAAGAAGAGCAGAAAACTCCACCCCTGCACACTATTTTTTGCCAACACACCATTGAAAAACCAATTGTAAGTCCAGGGGTGGAAGTGAATCACATAGACCGCCAGGCAGCAAAGGGCCGCACGGTTCACCACACCGGAGCGCACTTGCAAGCGCGAGAAGAACAAGAAAAGTCCCAACGCAGCCACCAGTGTAAACAGCGAATCGTAAGAAGTGAATCTGAAGCAAGGCGTGTGCTCGGCGTCGGTGAAGGCCAACTGCAACAATCCGCAGGCTGCTGAAGCCACCACATAGAGCGCAAGATATACGAATCGATTCAGCTCTGTCTTATAGTAGAGACGCAGATAGCGACCCATGAGATAGAGCATCACAAAATTCACAATGTCGTAGCCACGGCCTGCACTCAGAGGGCTGAAGTGCAGCAGGTAGGCCAAAGTGGGCTGCACCACATACCACGCCAGCAACACCCCGATGAGCCGGCGAAGTTGCCGGGCACTCAGATGCTCCACCAACAAATTCAGATAAGGCGAAAGCAAGCAAAGCACCATATAGACGGCAATAAACCAATAGCGAGTGGTGAGCACCGGGAAGAGCAGCCACCAGTCGGCAGCAAACTTGAAACTATGCAGCCCAAAGACGAGCGCCAAAAGACCGAGCATCACCACCCAGAAAGTAGTCATACTATTAAGATCAAACAACTTCTTGGCAGAGAAGCGTATGGAAAACCATCCGGAGATAAGCACAAAACAATCTACCGCCACCGCAAGGAAGGGGAATAGGCCCACAGAAACGATTTGCGAAGCCTGCGACGAGTCCCAATTGCGGCCCACCCACATATGTCCGGCCACGATCAAGACAATAGCCACAATCCTGAGCAGCTCGAAATTCGACTCCCTGGGGGTCTTCGCCCCCGATTGCGCCACCGCCCGCACCCGTTCCCGAGTCCGCACCCGTTTCTGTTTCTGTGTCTGTGAAAGATTATTATCCGTACCGTTAAGCATAATAAAAAGAGTGATAAAAACTGAGAAGAGAAAAGACACACAAATTTACACACTTCCCCAAATTTATGCAAATCTCCCCAAACGGGTGGGTGGGTGGATTTGCAGGACTGAGGGAATTTTATTACTTTTGCACAATAGACCTAAAGGGGCGTCGGCGCTTTCCTCCCCTGCTCTCTCACGGCTTCTTTGACAATAGATAACCTACGCATTTCTAATGCATTAATCACTCACTGCTGAAATGAAGTTTTCCGACATACCGGGCCATGATGATGTGAAGGAGCGTCTGCGGCTTATTGCCGATAGCGACAAAATCCCTCATGCCATACTTATTTCCGGCCCTGCCGGTAGCGGAAAGCTCCCTATGGCTCGGGCCTTTGCTCAGTATATCCATTGCACTAACCGCCACGATGGCGATAGCTGTGGTCGTTGCCCCTCTTGCTTGCAGCATCAGTCGTTCAACAATGCTGATATGTATTTTGTCTTTCCGGTGGTGAATAAAAATATCGGTAAGCTTTCCGACGATCATATTGACCAGTGGCGCGAGTTTCTCTCTACCGGCAAGTATGGCTCTTACAATAAGTGGCTTGAGGTGCTGGATGCCGGCAATTCGCAGCCTACTATCTATGCCGATGAGGCTAATGAGATTATTCGCAAGATGAATCTCTCCAATTTCTCTGCCAAATATAAGATTATGCTTATTTGGCTTCCGGAGAAGATGCAGGAGGCTGCTGCCAATAAGTTGCTTAAGCTTATTGAGGAGCCTTGGGGCGACACTAAATTTATTTTGGTGAGCAATGACTCTAAGGAGATACTCCCCACTATTTTTTCGCGCACACAGCGTGTGAATATGCATCGGCTGGGAGCTGAGCAGATTGCCGAGGCGCTTTGTGCCGAGGCGGGTGCCGATCCGGCGATGGCTCTCCGGGTGGCTCGCGTTTGCGAGGGCGACATTAATGCCGCTTTCAGGGCCATGGAGGTGGGCGATGAGAGCGGTGCTTTTCGCGACTATTTCCAGTCGATTATGCGCAAAGCGTATATGAAGGATGTGAGGGGCCTGAAGGATGATGCCGACGAGATAGCCGGCCTGGGGCGCGAAAAGATTCGTCGCTTTCTGGCTTATTTTGCTCGCATGGTGAGAGAAAATTTCCTTTACAATCTCAAGAATCCGGCGCTCAATGCTCTCTCGGAGGAGGAGGAGAAATTCAGCCGTAATTTCGCTCCGTTTATCAATGAGCGAAATGTGGAGGCTATATCGGCCGAAGTCACCGAGGCCTCTTACGACATTGCCCGCAATGCCAACCCTAAAATGGTGCTATTCGACACTCTTTTAAAGTTGATTATATACATACGAAAATAAACGACAAACCTAAAAAACTTAAAGAAAAATGAAACCCACACTATTTATCTTAGCAGCAGGAATGGGTAGCCGCTATGGCGGTTTAAAACAACTCGACGGTCTCGGCCCCAATGGCGAGACAATTATGGACTACTCTGTATACGATGCGCTTCAGGCCGGTTTCGGCAAAATTGTATTTGTGATTCGTCACGATTTTGAGCAAGAATTTAGAGAGAAAGTAATCTCAAAATATGAGGGACACTTGCCCGTTGAGGTAGTGTTCCAAGACCTGAATGCTCTTCCCGAAGGGTTCACATGCCCCGAGGGCCGCACCAAACCTTGGGGCACCAACCACGCTGTGCTCATGGGTAAGGATGTGATTAAAGAGCCTTTTGCGATTATCAATGCCGACGACTTCTATGGCGCCGAGAGCTTCAAAGTGCTCGCCGACTTCCTTAAAGAAGCTGAGGGCAAGAGCAACCAATATTGCATGGTAGGCTTCAAGATTGAGAACACACTTAGCGAAAACGGTGGTGTGTCGCGCGGCCTCTGCCAAGTGGGCGCCGACGGCAATCTCACCGGCGTGAAGGAGTGCCACGGCATCCAGCTCAAGGACGGCAAGCTCGTTCAGACTCTTGAAGATGGCACTGAGGGTGAATTCCCCCAAGGCGCAGCCGTGTCGATGAATATGTGGGGCTTCACTCCCGACTATTTCCGGCACAGCGAGCGTTCGTTTGTGAAATTCCTCAACGAGAGTGGCAAAGAGCTCAAGAGCGAATTTTATATCCCCACCGTTGTCAACGAATTGATCACCGCAGGCACATCTACACTTAAAGTGCTTGTGACACCCTCCAAATGGTTTGGTGTGACATTTGCTGCCGACCGCCCCGCCACAGTGGCCCGCTTCAAAGAGCTCGCCGACAAAGGCATCTATCCCTCACCTCTCTTTAAATAAATCGCAAATATGGCTACAAAAATATTAGTAACAGGTGGCACCGGCTATATCGGCAGCCACACCGTAGTGGAGCTCCAGCAAGCCGGCTACGAAGTGGTGATTATCGACAACCTTTCCAACTCCAACATCGAGGTGCTCGATGGCATTGAGAAAATCACAGGCATCCGCCCCGCATTTGTGAAAGGCGATGTGACCGACTTCGCTACCGTAGATAAGCTCTTTACCGACCATCCCGGCATCCAAGGCATCATCAACTTTGCCGCCTCCAAGGCTGTGGGCGAGTCGGTGCAAAAGCCGTTGCTCTACTATCGCAACAACCTCGTTTCGCTCATCAACCTGCTTGAACTCATGCCCAAGCACGGTGTGAAAGGCATTGTGTTCTCATCCTCGTGCACCGTATATGGCGAGCCCGATGTGAACCCCATCGACGAGACCGCTCCCATCAAGAAGGCCACTTCACCTTACGGCAACACTAAGCAGATTAGCGAGGAGATTATCACCGACTATGTGGCTTCAGGTGCCAATATTAAGAGCATTATTTTGCGCTACTTCAATCCCGTAGGCGCTCACCCCTCAGCGCTTATCGGCGAACTTCCCAATGGTGTGCCCAACAACCTGATTCCCTTCCTCACTCAGACAGCTGCCGGTATCCGCAAGGAGCTCACAGTGTTTGGCAACGACTATAACACCCCCGACGGAAGTTGCATTCGCGACTTCATAGATGTGGTAGACCTTGCCAAGGCTCACGTGATTGCCATGCACCGTATGCTTGATAAGGCTGACACCGATCCGGTGGAAATATTCAACCTCGGCACCGGTCGCGGCCTCTCAGTGCTTGAGCTCATCGACTCATTCCAGCGCTCCACCGGCGTAAAGGTGCCTCACAAGATTGGCGCTCGCCGTGCCGGCGACATTGAGAAGATTTGGGCTCAGCCCACAAAAGCCAATACAGTGCTTGGCTGGACAGCTCAGGTGCCCATCGACGAGACAATGAAGAATGCTTGGGCTTGGCAGCTCCACCTTGCCGGCAAATAGCATCTACGCCCCATACGAATCTACAAAGGAGGCTGTGCCATATTTGAATTATGACACAGCCTCCTCTATTATCGTTGTCGGGAAAGAATCGGCGGCTTATTTGCGGCCCTCTTGAGCCATGGTAATGTGATTTGACAAAATCGTTGGTATAGGGCACTCTTTCCAACCAAGGCCCAAATATACAGTGGCTTCTCGCGGCTCGGAAGAGGTGTTCTCGTAGATTGTAAATGACACTTCTAAAGGATCTGTGCTTTGTGATTTAAAACTTGAATTGTACGTAAAGTCGAAAAAATCTTTAACCTCTTCAAATTCGCGATATTTACCGTTGTAATAAACACCGCAATCAGTAACATACAACGGGCTCTTAATTGGCACAACTGTTGAGACATGCTCATCACCTGACGCATTGGTCTCGTCCATTTTCAACAAGTAAACGCCGTCGCTCTGCACGAGTTTCAGCACACCTCCCTCGGCAGGTATAGTGAACTTATAATTTTGTCCATCATCAATACTTTCTGCATCAAATGGTACATTGGAAATATCAAACAAATTGCAGATAGGCGAATACACACAGCCGACAAGGTAATCGTCGTCCTCATTTTCATCTGTATTCTCATCCGTATTTTCATCTGTATTCCCTGTTTGCTCATTGGAATCCGTATTTTCATCCTGCATTGGTTCGTCATTGCTGCAAGCTACCATTGCAAATAGCGGAAGTAGCAAAAGAAATAATCTTGTTTTCATATCGTAATCTTTTATTTAATTGAGAAATTTGCTAAATATTTAAGACTATAATAACAATATCTTGAACCGTAAGAGCCTGAATCATTCTTATCAAATTCAGTCGGATTGTTAGAATCAATAGTTCCATCTACTAAATAGAAGTAACCATTACAACTTCCGCCCCAGCCCCATACACAATGGTATAGCGGATCTTCATATGCCACTTCGCCATCCAAAGATACTTTTGTATCATAATCTTCATACTGAAGATATCCATCTACAACCCAAAGATGAGCTGTAGTGCCTGTTGTACGATTAAGTCCATGTATCAAAACCGGAGAAGTATTAAGGCCACTTAATACACCTTCCGGCTGAAAACTGGAGAAGTCTTCAGGACGGTTATAACCCATATTTTCAAATGTACGAGGAACATTTGAAATGTACGCAGTAGTTGATCCAACACCATAATTATTATTTAGATTTTCAGGATTGCCAAGAAGTTTTAAAAACATATGTAAGTCCGTACTCTCATGATTT
Organism: uncultured Sangeribacter sp.; assembly: GCA_964448425.1. Lineage (GTDB taxonomy): Bacteria > Bacteroidota > Bacteroidia > Bacteroidales > Muribaculaceae > Lepagella. The sequence goes on along the minus strand of CAYVAK010000072.1, from coordinate 247 downwards.
GAATTCATGGCAGACCAATCAAAACTATAGCCTGCATACTCATTAGGGTATGAGAAATACGACATAACTTGGCCTACTGCCACCGCTACGCATCCCACTAATGCTTGTTCGCCTGAAGATGTAAAACAAAATTTATTGAATGGAGGCCACTGATCCCACTCCCTTTGAGATTTTGATAGTAATGGACCAATGCCACGGCTGCGCTTTGAGATAACAGGGAAATCATCACCTCCGGCAACTACGCTAT
>CAYVAK010000071.1:0-9941 GCA_964448425.1 uncultured Sangeribacter sp. | reverse complement strand
GGAAGAAGCAGTGAGCGCGAGCCGAGATAGCCTCGTTGCGATATACCCTACCCGGACAAACTATGCGGATAGGCGGCTGTGTGTGCTCCATGACGCGAGACTGCACTGATGATGTATGCGTGCGCAGCAAGACGTCGGGGTTACGAGTGATGAAGAAGGTGTCTTGCATATCGCGAGCCGGATGGTCGGCGGCGAAGTTGAGCGATGAGAACACGTGCCAGTCGTCTTCCACTTCGGGGCCTTCGGCTATGGTGAAGCCCATGCGTGAGAAGATGTCGATCATCTCGTTGCGCACCAGGGAGATGGGGTGGCGGCTACCGAGGCGAGCCGGTGAGCCGGGGCGGGTGAGGTCGATGTCGGCAAATTCGGCATCGGTGGCTGAGGCGCTCAGGCTTTCGCGCAGGGCGTTGATTTTCTCGGTGGCGAGTTTTTTTAATTCGTTGATTTTCTGACCTAATTCTCTCTTTTGCTCTGCCGGCACGGTGCGAAAATCGGTCATAAGCAGGCTCACGGAGCCTTTTTTGCTCAGATATTTTATGCGAAGCTGTTCCACCTCTTCGGCCGATGAAGCGCTAAGAGTCTCTATTTCAGCTTTTAATGCGTTGATTTTCTCTATCATAATTATTGCAATAATTCTTAAATGCAAAATTAGCAAAAAATCTCCGATTCTGCAACCTTTCTGTTTGCGGCTGCGCCCAAGTGAAGATAATAAAAAAGAGATGGCGCCCGGTGGGGTGCCATCTCCAAGCATATAGAGTTGATTCGCTTTATTAGCGTACGATTGTTTTGGTCACTTTGTCGCCTTGTTTTACGATGTAGAGGCCTTTTGTGGGGTTGTCTACACGTACACCGTCTACTGTGTAGTAAACTTTAGCGGCTGTGTTGTCAGCGCCGATTGTTGCAACAGCCTCTTCGCCTGATTCAATGAGAAGTGTGCTGGCGCCTTCACGCTCGTATGTGAATGTGAATTTGGCGTTTACAACGTCGGTTGCAAGTGTGATGTTGTTACCGTTGGTAGCTGTGTTGAAGAGTGTACCAACTGCGATTTCGGGAGTTGCTTCGTCGCTACCGAAGTTGGGAGCGTAGCCGTCGGCTGCAATTTTGAAGCCACCTGCGGGGAATGAAGCCACTGTTGCAGTGTAAACTTTGTCGTTGCGTTCCATCTTAACTGATTGCGCGAAGTCCCATGATGAGTAGTCGCCGATGATGTAGAGGTCGGGATACTCAAATGTGCCTTCTGTACCTGAGATTTTGAGGACGCCGGTGCTGAGTGTAAAGTAGATTGTTACATTGGTGGCTGAACCTTCTCTGAGTGAGCAGTTGCCTGATGTACTTGAGTTGGTCAGTGTGTACTCTGTGTCGAGGTCGATGTTGGAGGCGCTACCGAAGTTGTATTGACCCCATGTAGAGTCAGCGATTTTGAAGTCGCCGCTGAGTTTGTCGAGTGAAAGGGTGTAGTTTTCACCGTCGGTGGTTGTGAATTGGTTGGTCTCGTCGAGAGTGTTCCAGCCAAGGAGTGAACCACGCAGATAAAGATCTGCATTTTGAGCGTTAGCGCTCAAACCGAGTGTTGCTGCTAAAGCTACAGCGCAGGAAGTAAAAATTTTTTTCATTCTAGATTTATTTAGTTAATAAAGATTGGTATTTACTATCGTTTTTTCTATTTAAGCCGAAGTGGAGAGTTACTATTGTATAGAGTGTCTTATGCTTAAACCGGAAAAGCGCTGCAAAGTTAGTTATAAAATCATAAAGGTGGCGCGATTTTTTTATGTTTTTCAACATAAAACCGCGCAAGAGCTGGTAATTTGCGTAATTTTTAGGTTTGGTGTTTCTTTTTTAAGCCCTACGAGGCCTTAAAAAGAGCCGCTGAGGAAGATATTTTCAGCAATTTGCCAATCCAGGGGGGTGTCTAAGTCCACAGACCGGGAGGCGGGCATTTCGCACAGGCGGCGGTGCGGAAATTTGGATAGCGGCATTTTCAGGAGTGAGGCGGTGTTAATCACGTAGACGGCGCCATTGTATTCCCACACCTTGGGTGCATCCTGGCGGCGGGTGAAGTTGCCTTCGCCTTTTGATATTTTCAGGAAGCCCTGTTCATCTTCTTCAAAGGCGTTGTAGTAGGGGTTGGTGGCAGCCTCTTTCACCGTCACCACCATGTCAAGGTCGGGGGTGTAGCGGCTCAGTGCGCTCTCTATGTCTTGGGGGCGGCGCAGGGGGGAGGTGGGTTGCAGGAGCACTATTGTGGAGTAGTGTTTGCCGAGGTCTTTGTAGAAGTTGATGGCGTGGAGGAGCACCTCGTAGGTGCCGGCGCCATCGGTGGCGAGCTCTGCGGGGCGCAGAAACGGCACTTTGAGCCCGTAGGCTTCGGCGGCTGCTTTTATCTCTTGTGAGTCGGTGGTGAGGCATATATGCTCATCGCCCACAAAGGCGCGAGCATTGTCTATGGAATAGTAAATCAGCGGTTTGCCGGCAAATGGCTTGATGTTTTTGCCGGGTATGCCTTTGCTGCCGCCGCGGGCCGGGATTATGAAGAGGGTGTCGGTGAGTGTCATTGGCTAATGTTGAGTCTTAGGTCTTGAGAAGGGGCGAGAGGAGGGGCGCTATTTGCTTGCGGCCGGGAGGTCGTAGAATCGTTTGGGCGCTGAGGAGAGGAAATTGTAGCTCTCTATGGCTGAGGTGATTAGCTCCAGAGTGTTGGGCTTGAAATATGGATTCTCTTTCTTGGCGGCCAGGGCTTGTTGGGCCTCGGAGGTCACAATCTTTAGCCCGCGAATTATATCGGGCAGGGTGTCGGCGCAGTGCACCACGGAGCTTCCGCAGGCTCTGCCCTGTTGGCGTATGCCTATGTCGAGGGTGGGGATGCCGGCCGAGGGCACTTCTACCAGTCCGCTTGAAGAGTTGCCCACCACAGCTTTCACGTAGCGGAGTGCCGAGAGGTAGCGCTTTCTGCCCAGCGATGATATAGCCAACACGCGCCCTTTGTTGCGGGTTGCATAGGCTTCTATTTGCGCTATCAGCTCTGTGGGGTCTACATCGTTGTTGGGGTAGGTGATAATCACTTTATATTGGGGCAGGGAGTCCAGGGCACTGAGGAAACGCTGCATCTGCTCGCGGGGCGGGGCGGGTGAGAGGGTGGCCGCATGGAGAGTGGCGAGGATGGCTTTAGGGCCGAGCTCGAAGCCCAGGGAGGCTTCAAGTCCCTCTTTGCTCATTGGCTCAATGGCCAGAAGGTTGTGCAGGCCGATGGCGCCGGTGGTGATCACACGGTCGGGCTCTTCGCCCATCTGAATCACACGGCGGCGAGCATCGTCGGTCTCTACCAGGTGTAGGGTGGAGAGCTTGGTGATGCTGTGGCGGAAAGCGTCGTCGAAGGCGCCTTCGCTTATGGTGCCGCCGGCTATGTGGATGATGGGCACTCGTCGGAGCGCGGCTGCCATGGCGCCGGCCAGTATCTCATATCTGTCGCCCAGCAGGAGCAGGCAGTCGGGCTTTAGGCGGCCGAGGCCTTCGCTCACACCTTGAAGAGTAAGCGCTGCTGTGGCTGTGGGGTCGGCTCCGGGGAGCACCTTATGGGCCGGGGTGAAGCCGTCGGCCACTATCTCTTGCCAAGTGTTGCCCATGGCGGGGATGAAGTGCATATTGGCGGCTATCACATCTACTTGGTGGCCACGCTCTCTCAGACGGCCGGCTATCGGTGATAGCAGGCCCCAGTCGGCGCGTGTAGATGTCAGGCAGGCTATTCTCATCAGGGGGCTGTGCGGTTATGCGGTTAGAAGGCTATAGGGTTATGAGGGTGTCGTAGGCAAAGTCTTGCTTGGCTGTTTGGCCGAGCACTTCGTTCCAGCGCATGGGCGAGATGCCGTTGCCGGGGCGCTTCACGGTGATATTGTCGGTGGTGAAGGTTTCGCCTTTTTTGATGTCGCGGGCGGCCACGATGCTTTTGCGAGCCACTACCATGTTTTTCTGTTCGCTGGCGCTCACTTTCTTTTCGCCGGAGCCCAGGGCCTTCTCAATGTTTCTGATTGCTTGCACCATCTCTTTGAGCTCGGCGGGCTCCAGTGAGGCTTTATGGTCGGGGCCGGGGAGGTTGCGGTCGAGTGTGAAGTGTTTCTCTATCACACATGCTCCCAGGGCCACGGCCGCGATAGGCACCTCAATGCCTTTGGTGTGGTCGCTGTAGCCCACGCGGCAACCGGTGGCTTTGGCTATTGTGTCCATTGCCTTGAGGTTGACATCGCTCATGGGGGTGGGGTATTCGGTGTTGCAGTGCAGAATTATGATGTCGTTTTTGGTGAGTGCCGACTCCGAGGGGTAGCGCTCCGAGGTGCCTGTGAGCACTTCTACGGCGTCGATAATTTCGGGGATGGTCGACATGCCTGTGGAGATAATCACCGGCACACCGAGCTTTGCAATGGCTCTAAGATAGGGCAGGTTGGTGATTTCGCCCGAGGGAATTTTCATCCAGTCCATTTGCAGGTCGGCCAGCAGGGAGATAGACTGAAGGTCGAAGGGGGTGCTCATGAAGCCTATGCCCTCCTCTTCGCATAGCATCTTGAGGCCGGCGTAGTCGGAGAGCGGTAGGTGAATGGCGCGGCACATGTCCAACTGGCTGCGCTCCTCGCCGTCGGTCTCTTTCTGATATTCGGCTTTTGGGGCCACTGATGAGATAACCAGCTCAGGCACAGCGGTCTGAAACTTCACATAGTCGGCGCCGGCTTGGCGGGCCGCTTTCACCATCTCTTTAGCTCGCTGAAGCGAACCGTTGTGGTTCACTCCCGCTTCGGCTATAATTATTACTCGTTTATCGGTCATAAAATATTACCTCCTTCCAGTATCGGGCCATCAGGGTGCCGTCGGTCCAGTCGTGGCATGGGCGCAGGGGCAGCGATAAGGCTTCCGATAAGATATAGTCAGTGAATGGCGCTCCGGCGTAGATGGAGCATATCACACCACCTCCGAGTCTGGGGTTTACTTCCATGAGCAGGAAGCGGTCGGTGGTGAGGTCGTGGAGGAATTGCACTGTCACCGGGCCGCGCAGTTGAAATGCTTCAATCACTTGGCGGGAGCGCTCTTCCAGTTCGGCTATTTTGCATGTTTGAGTGCGGGTCACCTCGCCGCCCATCACTTCGAGGCGTTTGCGGGGCACACAGCACAGGATTTCGCCTTTTTGGCTCACATAGCAGTCTACGGTGTATTCTTCCCTGTTGGCTATGTATTCTTGTATTATATAGTCGCTGATGTTTTCCAGATGCATCAGTTCTTCAATGCTGTCGAACACCTTGATGCCTCGCGAGGCGGAGCCTTTGCGGGGCTTGGCAATGGCCGGTATCTGGGCGGTGAGCACCGAGTAGGTGGTGGGGATGGGGAGCCCTGCGTGCTTGAAGGCTTTGGCTGCCGACACTTTGTCGAACATGATGGCCGAGGCGTTGAAGTCGCTCACCGGCACAAACACATCTTTAATCGTTTCGCGGCAGCGTGAGGCTATCTCGATGGCGCCGTCTACAAATGGGAGGATGATGTCTACATTGTGCTCTTTCACCACTCGCGCTATGTCGTTGACCACCTCGGGGTCGTCCCAGCGCAGGCCGGTCACTACTTTGCCCACGGCGGCTATCGGCACATGGCGGTGCAGCTCGTAGCTCACTATGTCTACTTGATAGCCCAGGCGGTGACCGCTTTCTTGTAGCAGTTCGGCCATGGATACTCGGCGAGCTCCACCAAGCATCAGTACGGTGATTTTTGATTGTCGGCTCATTGATTGTAGATGTTTACTTTGTATTTTTTAAGATTAATGTCGTTTGTAAACCAGTCGATGGTGTGCTTCAGGCCCTCTTCGAGCGACACTTGAGGGCTCCAGCCGGTGAGCGCTTTGATTTTCTCGTTGTTGCCGTGGAGACGAAACACTTCGCTCTTGCCGGGGCGTATGCGCTGCTCATCGCGCACCCACTCCACATCTGCACCCATAAGGGCGGCGATGGTCTCCAGTGTCTGTTGCATGCTCACTTCGGTGTTGGTGGCTATATTCACCTCCTCGCCTATGGTGGCTTGGCTCTTGGCTATGGCCAGGAATCCGCGGCAGGTGTCTTTCACATAGTTGAAGTCGCGGGTGGGGGTGAGGTCGCCCACTTTGATTTGGCGCATGCCGGAGGCTATCTGGGTTATGATGGTGGGTATGATGGCGCGGGCTGACTGGCGCGGGCCGTAGGTGTTGAAGGGGCGCACTATGCTCACCGGGAGGTCGAAGGCGTTGTAGAAGCTCTTGGCTATGGCATCGGCGCCTATCTTGGTGGCTGAATAGGGCGACTGCGGCTGCTTGGGGTGTTGCTCGTCGATTGGCACATAGCGCGCGGTGCCGTACACTTCCGATGTTGAGGTCACCAAGAGTCGCTCAAGCCCTTTGTCGCGTGCCGCTTGACACATGTTCAGGGTGCCTTTTATGTTGGTGTCTACATAGGAGTCGGGGGCTACATAGGAGTAGGGTATGGCTATGAGCGCTGCCAGATGGAAGGCGGTGTCGACACCTTCGCATATGTGGCGGCAGAAATCCGGGTCTCTCACATCGCCGCTCACCACTTCCAGGTTGGGGTGCGACACCTCTTCGAGCCAGCCCCAGTTGTTGAATGAGTTGTAGTAGCTTAATGCTCTCACATTGTAGCCTTCTTCCAGGAGCAGCTCTGTGAGGTGTGAGCCTATAAAGCCATCGGCTCCTGTGACAAGTATATTCTTCAAAATCTATATCTTTTAAGGCCGGCCGCTCTCCTTTGAGCTCTTTGCCGCCGGAGTCGGGCCTGCCAAGTTAACTTTAAAACTTTTTAAAATAGTACACCACGTCGGTCTCGGCGCCGGCTTCGCCGCGGAGCCTTAGCACCAGCTCGGAGGAGGTGAGCTTGACCACTTTAAGTGTTGTGATGGGGTCGGAGAGGTAGAGACCGCTGAGAGGCTTGCGCTCCCGATCGGGAAATGTGACTGTGAGCTCGTCGCCCTCCAAGGTGTAATTGCCGAAGGTCTGCTCTTCAGCCTCGTGGCTGAGGCCCATGCGCTTCATCTCTATTGTGCTGCTTTGAAATGACCAATAGACAGCCTTGGTGTCGGTGTCGGTGACACCGGCCACTGTGAGCCGGCGCAATTGCCATTGCCCGAACTGCTTGCCTATATTGCCGTCGTTGCGGGTGCAACCGCTCAGCAGGCTGACGACTGCGGCCATCAGTGCTAATATATATATGTGGAGATTTCGCTTCATTGCTCTTGCTCGTTAATTGGGTGGCGGGGCTTAGTCGGCGGGGAGGGTTTAAAACAGTTTGCCGCAGTAGCGCAGGCTCAGCAGGCCGCCGAAGTTGTTGCCGTATAGCTTTCCGGCGTCCCAAGCCAAGGCGCCGCTGAGTGACAGCCCTTTGAGATAGGGCATGTTCCAGCTGCACTCCAGCTCCATTGATGTGTCGGAGACGGCTGCTATTCTTGGCGACAGGGGGGTGCCCCATGAGCGACGATAGCTCCAGAGCATTTTCCAGCCCACGCTCTCCGACAGGTTGCCTTGAGCGCCCAGATGCACACCGCGCATTCTATTGTCGGTGTAGCGCAGGTAGCCGTCGGTGTTGTATATTGTTGATTTTACGAATGGTGAGCCTATCGACATGCCGTAGTTGCACCAGCCGTTGTACATGTAATTGTTGTAGTAGTCGTCCCCTCCGGTGGCTTCGGCGCTCACTTGGGTGCCGTCGAAGTCGGCCGGAGCCCAGTGCATTGGGCCGCTTTGGTTGGTGAAATCGATGTATTCCACCACTATGTCTTTAATCCAGCTTATGTTGCGGGCAGTGTGGTAGTGCAAGCCCCACACTCCGTCGAAGCCGTTTTGTTTGCCTATGCCGCTGCCATCTTCCCAGGGGCTTTGCAGGTATCCTTCCAGGCTGCTGCCGTTGTTGAAGGTGTAGGTGAGCTTAAGGTCCCAGGAGCCCAGATGGTTGCCGGAATAGTAGGCCGAGTCGCCCTCTGTGTCGCCCGAGCCGCCCCCTTTCCAGGGCAGGAAAGCGTTGATTACATCTTTAAATTTCACCGACATCTTGTGCTCGGCCAGCACCTTGCCCTCTTTCCAAATGGTCCATGTTCCGCCAAATTGGGTGGCGTGTTGCATGCCCACGGTCACCACAAAATGCTTCGAGGGGTTGCTGCGGAAGTAGCAACGCGCGTAGTGCATGTATGAGCCGGTGGTCACGAATGAATTGTAGCGGTAATAGTGGTTGTCGAGCCAGTCGGAGTCGGTAAATTTGCCGTAGGCGAGTTCGCCTTGAATCTGGAGCCAGCCGTTGGTGAGCGGCACATTTTGAAAGTCGATAAATCCGGCTCTTATTTGCGGTATGGGGCGGGCGTTGTCGCTCATCACCAGGTCGCCGGAGTTCAGGCCGTTGTCTATAATGCTGCGGTTCATCTCTTTAGCGCCTACGGTGAGAAACACTCCGCGATATTTCAGCTCGCCGTATAGTTGCTGTATCCACCCCCAAGCGGGGCGTTGGCTATTGGTCTGCCATTCTTGCTCCGGGGAGTAGCGCAAGTAGTCGGTGGCTGAGGTCCATTGGCCTATGAGGTCCACACCGTAGCCATAGCTGAAGCGCTCTGAGAGGTTCATGCCGTGGGTGAGATAGACTCGGGCAGCCAAGCCGTTGGCTTGAGTGAGTGTGCCGTCGCGGTTGGCCGAAAGATAGTAGGGCGCAAAGTCGCTGCTTGTGGAGGCGTTAAGCCTCACTTCGCCGCCTATCAGGGTAGTGTTGTTCTCGCTTTCATCTGCCTTCTCGGCACCGTAGCTCACCTCTTGAGCATTAATGTTTAAGCTCAAGCAAGCCAAGGCTGCGATCAGCCCGGTGCGGAGTTGCTGTCTACTTGCCATTGTAGGTGCCTATATGACGGTTCTTTTTATCTTCAAAAATTTCGGATAGTGTGAGCAGGATTCCGCTCTCCTCCACATCGCCAAATTCATAGTTTATGGCTGTGCCAAACATCTTCATGGTTGGCGACAAGCTCATGTAGGCGTTTACCAGAGGCGGAATGTTGCACCCCTCGGTGCGGATGGCGTGGTTGAGAATCTTGTAATCCTCTTTGAAGTCTTCGCCGCTGAAGAGCTCGCTGAGCTCCTCTTCGGGAGTGGTGATGTGAATCGGTGTTGTGGGCTTCACAAGTTGCTCGCTGTCAGGGAAATGCTTGTGCATGAAGTAGAGCAGCATGTCGCGGCAGCGGCGGTTGTAGGAGGGATACATGGTCACTTTGCCAAACAGATAGCGTATCTGGGGGTACACCACTGTGAGGGCGCCAAGGCCGTCCCAGAGGTTGTCTAAGGCGTAGAGGGCCTTTGTGCCCGCTTTGCTCGACTGATACTCCAGGGTCACAAAAGAGCGGCCAAGTTCCAGAGTCTTAGGTAGATACTCATCAAGGAATCTCCGGGAGAAGTCGAACATATGCGAGGTGGCAATTCTCGGTTTACCATCTTGCTGCATGGCCACATCCTCGCCCAAGATGAATCGGTAGCCGCCAATAATCTCTTCGGCGTCCTTGTCCCAGACAATGAGCTGGCGGCAAGGCGGGTCCATAAGGTCGAATTCATCAATGTCGCACTCCAGGCCGGTGCCGCCACCAGCTTCGCGGAAGGCGATTTCGCGCAAGCGACCAATTTCGCGCATAGTGTGAGGGCAGCAATGAGCGTCGATTATATAGATGTCATTATTGCCTTTATTAGTGTGACGGAGGCGACGAGCTTCAGTAAGCTCATCTTTTATAAGAGTGCGATCTACTCGCGAGATAATCTCATCCATATCAAATCATTTTAAGCCATGCTAAAAGCCTTGTAATAAGAGCAGTTAGACTTAAGAGATTCTTTAGAGGTAGGTCAGCGTCAGCCGGCATCGCCGGTTCCTCGGAGCCCGAATCCGGCTCCAACGGCCTCAAACATCGGCCTC
>CAYVAK010000070.1:0-10135 GCA_964448425.1 uncultured Sangeribacter sp. | reverse complement strand
CCGATCCTAAGGCGCTGATGCTTAAGTATGGCAATAAGACGATGCCGTTCCCATTTTTCTTTACGCACTTTGATGATGAAACTGCCGAAGCCACGGAGATAAACGTTCTCGCCATTGGCCATTGCGTCTTTTACTGTCTCCATAAATTTCTCCACTGTTGTGAGCACGGCTGTTTTTTCAAGTCCGGTGCTGCGAGAAATCTCGTTTACTATATCAGCTTTAGTCATTGTTTTGAAGCTTTATATTATGTAATGTATTAATAATTAGCTGGTTACGCAAAGAAAGGGGGCTTAGACCCTAATTTTGCAGTGCAAATATCGGAATTTTTTTTGGATTTAGGGCAATGTGGAGGCAAAAAAATGAATTTTCTTTGCGTTTTTTATGTTGAGAATAAAGATTTTAGGGTGGCGGAGGCTGCACGGGGGTGGTGGAGGCTACACGGGGTCGACATCGTAGTGGATAAGGGCGGAGCGCATGCCGGGCAGGGCGGCGAGGCTCACATAGACGCCTCTCAGAAGTTCTTTGACTTTGGTCATGGATGCGCCGGCCTCTATTTTGAGCATTATCGACTGGAGATAGTAGGTGGAGATTCGCCCCACCAAGGGGCGCTGAGGGCCGAGCACACGCGAGCCGAATATGTTGCGCAAGGCAAGGGCATACGAGCCGGCGAGGCGGGCGGCGGTGCCTTGGTCTTTGTGGCGCAGGTATATGCTGATTACCTTGGTGAAGGGTGGATAGCTATAGGTGCGACGCTCTTCGAGTTCGTGGGCGTAGAAGCCGAGGTAGTCGTGGCGGCGCACAAAGTCGATGACTTCGTTGTCGGGGGTGGTGGTTTGTATCAGCACTGTGCCGCGCGGACCTTTACGGCCGGCTCGACCGGCCACCTGCTCAAGCATATTGAAGGCTCGCTCGTCGCTGCGGAAGTCGGGGAAGTTGAGTATGGTGTCGGCGTTGATTATGCCCACGAGGCTCACGTTTTCAAAGTCGAGGCCTTTGCTAACCATTTGGGTGCCGACGAGTATGTTGGTGCGGCGGCGCGAGAATTCTTCTATTATCTCCTGATAGCTATCCTTGTTGCGGGTGGTGTCAAGGTCCATGCGCGAAAGGGCGGCTGAGGGGAAAAGGGCTTGCAGATCATCGGCTATTCGTTCGGTGCCGTAGCCGTGGACTTCAATGGAGTTGAGGCCACAGGCCGGGCACACCGAGGGTAGGGTGGCTGAGTGGCCGCAGTAGTGACAGCGTATTTCGTTGATGTGGCGATGATAGACCATTGAGACATCGCAATTGACGCATTTAGGGGTCCAGCCGCATTGCGAGCAGACCACTACAGGGGCATAACCACGGCGATTTTGAAACACTATGGCTTGCTTGTGGTCAGTGTCAAGGGTGTGGTGCATCTTCTCTATGAGGCGCAGGGAGTAGATGCCTTTGGTTTGCTTTTCTTTGCGAGCGCGACGCATATCCACCACCTCAACAGCGGGCAGCTCCACATCTTCATATCGGCTGAGGAGCTCCACGAGTCCGAATTTGCCGTTGAGAGCTTTATAGTAGGTCTCAATGCTTGGGGTGGCGCTGCCCAACAGGGTGCGTGCGCCATGCATTTGAGCCAACACGGTGGCGGCGTCGCGTGCGTTGTAACGGGGAGCGGGGTCGTATTGTTTGTAGCTGCTTTCGTGCTCTTCGTCTACAATAATTAGCTTCAGAGATGAGAATGGAAGGAACACGGAGCTACGAACACCCAAGACCAAGAGGGGCTCGGAGGTGGTGAGCAGCCGGCGCCAGATGTCCACGCGCTCGGAGTCGGAGAATTTGGAGTGGTAGACCAGAAGTTTGTCGTTGAATATAGCTCTAAGGCGAGATGTGAGTTGTGTGGTCAGACTGATTTCGGGCACCAGAAATAGCACTTGGCCGCCGGCCTGCAGTGCGTCGGCTATGAGGTGGGCATATATTTCTGTTTTGCCACTGCCGGTGACACCGCGCAGGAGCACGGGCCGGGCTATGGCCTGCTGCCAGCATTGGTCAATCTCTTTGCGGGCTTGAGCCTGAAGGGGCGAGAGTGTAGGCAGCTCTATCTCCTTGCCGGAGGAGCCGCAGTCGGCAAAGCGGTTGATGCTTTTGCGCTCCACTTTGAAGATGCCTTTCTGCACCATAGCGGTAAAGACTGCCGGGGTGGCTTCAGCCTTCGCCATCAAGACCGACTTTTCTACCGGAGCAAGCGGCGACTTGGCGTTCATCCAGCCCGAGAGCTCCAGATACGCAAGCAGAAGTTGCTCTTGCTTGCGAGCGCGAGCCACAAGGCTGAAGAATGCATGAAGCTGCTCTGAGTCGGAGCGCGAGCAGGTAAGGCTTACAAGGGTGATTTTGCGAGCCACATATTTGTCGACCACCTTTTCGCAAATCACCAAGCGGCCGCTGTCGAGAAGCTGTTTCACCAGCCGACGCGGATTCTTGACCCCTTCCAGGGTGTCGAGGTCGCCGATTTTCACTTTGCCCTCATGGTCAATATGCTGGAGCAAGATGGCTTGCGGCTCGGTGAGTTTTGAGGTGGTCAGAGCGATGCACGACGAGGTGTCGGGAGCCGCGGCCAGTTGTTCATCGGTGAGAGTCTCCTCGAAGTCCTTGTTGATGGTAATGAATGTTTCGCTCTCCACCTTTAGTCCGGCCGGGAGGGCTGCTTTCATCACTTCGCCGGGGGTGCAGAGGTAGTAGTCGGCAATCCAGTTCCAGAATTTAAGTTGCGGATAGCGCACTATCGGGTCGGCATCGAGGATTGCAGCAATAGGCTTTATGTCGTAGTCCACCCCGGCAGTGTCGGAGAGGCGTTCCACAATGCCGGTGTAGAGATTGCGGCGACCAAAGGGCACGAGCACACGGCTGCCCACGGAAAGTGAGCCGGAATAGTCGGGCGGTATCTGATAAGTGAAGCTACCGTAGATAGGGAGCGGGAGAATCACTTGAGCGTAGTTGGCCATGCGCAGGGGGGGGGTGGTGATAGTGCTAATTGAAAGAGAAGCCACACAGGGGGCCCGGTGACTTCTCTTTATAATAGGTGTGAGCGGGAGCCCTATTTCAGCAGATAAGTGAATTTGAGCTGCCAGCCTTGTGCTTTGCCGGTGAAGTTGGAAAGTTTGGTGGTCTTAACTTCGTAGCTGATGTCCCAGTAATAGCCGGCGCTCACTTGAAAACGTTCAAGGAGCTCGGCGCCTATGCCGCATTGAAGGCCCAGGTAGCCATGGCTATATTCCAAAGGCTCCACATTGTTGTGGCCAACAAGGAATGTAAATACGGGACCGCCGTAGACGAATGGAGCGATTTTACTTTCCAAGCCGTTGAGGCGTGTGTATTTAAAGCGCAAATCTATGGGAATTTGCAGGGTGTGCAGGTAGGAGTTGGTGGTGCCTATTCCGTCGGAGGCCCAGATTTCGCGTTCATCGAAGTGGAGGCGAGAGCCGTGCATCTCATAGATTAAGCCCAGGTCCATACCGAAACCTATGCCGGGGAACATCACTTCGGTCATAACACCGGCGCTGCCGCCCACGAGCTTATCGGTTTGGATAAGGTCTTGCGACATATGATAGTTGGAAACATTGACTCCGGCTGTGGGGCCCCAGCGAAAGTCGGCTGAAGCACTCAGGGCAATGAGCACACTCGCTATTAGCAGTGCTATTTTCTTCATTATAAGGTAAATGTGTTAAAATTAAGGAAGGCGATTTGCCGCACTAAGCCCGGCAGAGAAAAGAAGCCGCGGAGGCGCCTTTAATCAGAGACTTAGAAAAGGTAAGCGGCAGTGATAGTCCAATATTTATTTTTGAGCTTAATATTGTCGGAAACGTTGCTGGCCAAACCGGCTTTGTCGAGGATGTTGTTGATACCAAGAGAGTAGCCGGCAGAAATCTGGAGGTGATTGAGGGCTTGAACGCCTACACCGAATGTCCAGCTGTATTGCACGGTTTTGGTGGAGAAATAATCTTCGTCGCCACCGATTTTAAATGCGAAGCTGGGACCGGTGAAGAGGTAGGGAGCGATGATGTTGCTGAGGCCTACAATACCGATTTTATATTTAAGATTGATAGGAATCTCGAGGAAGTTTTTACTTGGAGTAACCTCTTGAGCCTCGGCAGAAGATTCGTCGGCAAAGGTGGTTGATGCGCTCATGTGAGTGTACATCAGAGAGCCGTCGAGGCAAAGGCCGGTGAGGGGGAGGCCGACTTCGGCCATCAGACCGCCGGTGAAGCCACAGCCGTTGTCGCTGTCAAGGGTGTGTTTAACATTTGAAATACTAATTTTGTTGACATTCACACCGGCTTTCAAGCCAAAGCGAAATTGAGCATTGGCTGCGCCGACGCCCATCAAGGCTACGAGAGCCACTATCCATAATCTCTTCATTCTGTAATTTGTTTTTGTTGTTAGCGGTTATCCGTTGGCAAAGGTAGCTATTTTTTTTTAAAATAGCGGGCCGAGGAGTAAAAACCTTCTCTATTAGCATAAAAATTACTAAATTTGCACTATGAAAACCGAACAAGAACAAAAGAATGAGAGCCCGGCTCAAGGATGCGAGTTTGCAGCCGCCCAAGCGCTGAGCGAAGCTGTGACAGCAAAAGCCATTGAGCTGCTCAAGACAGTCTTCGACCCTGAAATACCGGTAAACGTCTATGATCTGGGCCTTATATATAAGATAGATTTCGACCCCGCCGATGCCACTCTGCACGTTGACATGACGCTGACAGCGCCCAACTGTCCTGCTGCCGACTTCATTTTGGAAGATGTGCGCCAAAAGCTGATGAGCATCGAAGGCCCCAAAGCCATCGACCTGCAACTGGTGTTTGAACCGGTGTGGGACAAGGAGATGATGAGCGAAGAGGCCAAACTCGAACTCGGATTCCTTTAATTTGCCTTTAGAGCTATTTGCAATAACCCCCAATTCAGCCAATTTGACTCCAAAAGCCACATATTTTCTGAGCGACTTCCACCTCGGCTCACGCTGGTTTGCCTCCCCTCGGGATGCAGAGCGACGCGTGGTGGCATTTCTCGACTCCATAAAAGCCGAAGCAGAAGCCATATACCTGCTCGGCGACATACTGGACTACTGGTATGAATACCGCTATGTGGTGCCGCGAGGCTTTGTGCGCTTCTTCGGCAAACTGGCCGAGCTCTCCGACTCCGGGGTGAAAATCACATGGCTGATAGGCAACCACGACATATGGATTTTCGACTATCTGCCCACCGAGCTCGGCATTGAGGTGGTAGACGGCTCCATTGAGCGCCAAATCGGAGGCTCACTCTTCTATCTGGCCCACGGCGACGGCGTGGGAGAGAGGCCAAAGCGTTTCCGCTTCCTTCGCTCACTGTTTCGCAATCGCATATGCCAAAAGCTCTACTCCGGCATTCACCCCCGCTGGACTGTGCCCATGGCACTGGGCTGGAGCAAGCAAAACCGAGGCGTACACCCGGCTGCACCGCCCTATCGCGGGCCCGCCGATGAGCCCCTAATCCGCTTCGCCGCTTCACATCTGGCCGAAGCCGAAGCCGGTGGCGCTCCCCTGCCCCAATATTACCTCTTCGGCCACCGACATATACTCGTGGAGGAAGAAATCACATCCGCAGCCGGCCATTCAGCCACTGTGGCCATCTTAGGCGAATGGATTGACCTTTGCAGCTACGCACGTTTTGACGGCCACACCCTCACGCTAAACAAATACAACAACCTACTATAACCACCCCCACTCCTCGCCCACTTCAACCATGAACACCACACAACAGCAAGATAGCAACTTCAGCTCATTCGACCGTGAGCACCTCTGGCATCCCTATACTTCAACTCACAACCCACTGCCCACCTACAAAGTGGACCACGCCAAAGGGTGCACAATAACCCTGGCCGACGGCACCGACCTTATAGACGGTATGTCGTCGTGGTGGTGTGTGATACACGGCTACAACCACCCGGTGCTCAACGAAGCCGTGCGCACACAGATAGAGAAGATGAGCCACGTGATGTTTGGCGGTCTCACCCATCAGCCCGCCATCGACCTTGGCAAACTGCTGCTCTCCATCCTGCCTCCATCCATGGAGCACATCTTCTACGCCGACTCCGGCTCGGTGGCCACTGAAGTAGCCCTAAAAATGGCAGTGCAAGCCCAAAACAACCCGGCTCGCACCAACTTCGCCACCATACGCTCCGGCTATCACGGCGACACTTGGAATGCAATGAGTGTCTGCGACCCTGTGACCGGCATGCACACCGTGTTCGGCTCAGCGCTGCCCGTGCGCCACTTCGCGCCCGCTCCGCAATGCGGCTTCCACGACACTTGGGACCCGGCCGACTTTCTGCCCATGAAGCAGCTCATTGATGCAAAACACCAAGAGCTGGCCGGTGTGATTCTGGAGCCTATAGTGCAAGGCGCCGGAGGCATGCGCTTCTACCACCCGCAATATCTGCGCGAGCTCCGCGCCATATGCGATAAATACGGCATACTACTCATATTCGACGAGATAGCCACCGGATTCGGCCGCACCGGTAAGCTCTTCGCTTGGGAACACGCCGGTGTAGAGCCCGACATCATGTGCATAGGCAAATCAATCACCGGCGGCTACATGACCTTCTCGGCTGTGGCCACCTCCCATAAAATAGCATCCATGATTTCAGCCGGCGAGGCCGGTTGCATGATGCACGGCCCAACATTTATGGCCAATCCGCTGGCCTGCGCAGTGGCCCTGGCATCCACCAAACTCCTGCTCTCGCAAGACTGGCAAGCCAAGGTGCTCCATGTGGAGCAGCGCCTCAATGAGCTCCTCGCTCCGGCTCGCAACCTCAAATGCGTGAAAGAGGTGAGAGTGCTCGGAGGCATCGGCGTCATAGAGCTTAAAGAGCCTATAGCCGACCTCGGCCCCTTCCAGCGCCTATGCGTGCAGAAAGGTGTGTGGATTCGTCCCTTCGGCCACAACGCCTATCTCATGCCCCCCTATCTGGCCGTCACCGATGCAGAGCTCGAAACCCTCGCCTCTGCTTTAATCTCAATAATCGAAACACTCTACGAGCCTCAAGCCAATGATTGACTATAGCCACAAGCTCTCCGAGCTCCAAGCCCAAGGACGCCTGCGCTCATTCCCCACACGCACCTCCACCACCGGCCTGCTCCACTGCTCAGGCAACGACTACCTCGCCCTCTCCACCTCCCACTCACTGCGCCAAAAATTTCTCGCCGAGCTGCCATCTACGGTGGCCCTGGGCAGCTGCGCCTCACGCCTGCTCATGCCCCGACAAGAGGTCCACACCTCGCTGGAAAGCCTCCTGGCACAAGCCTACGGCAAAGAGGTGCTACTCTTCAATTCGGGCTACCATGCCAACACCGGCTGCGTGAGCGCCCTGGCCTCAGAGAGCGACACACTGATAGTGGCCGATAAACTCGTGC
The DNA here is from genome assembly GCA_964448425.1 of uncultured Sangeribacter sp. GTDB lineage: Bacteria > Bacteroidota > Bacteroidia > Bacteroidales > Muribaculaceae > Lepagella. The sequence continues at coordinate 2,723 of CAYVAK010000070.1, read as the reverse complement.
ATGCCAGCATTATAGACGGCATCACCCTGAGCAAAGCCCCCTACAAACGATTCCCCCACAACGACATCGCAGCCCTACGTCGCATCCTGACCAAAGAGCGCGGCGACTACAGTCAATACCTCATTGTGGTGGAATCTATCTACAGCATGGACGGCGACACTGCTCCACTGGCTCAAATTGTAGCCCTTAAAGAGGAATTTCCCGACCTGCTAATCTATGTCGACGAAGCCCACGCATTCGGCGTGAGAGGGCCCAAAGGGCTTGGCCTGTGTGAAGAGCTCGGGCTCATTAGTCAAATCGACATCATCATAGGCACACTCGGCAAAGCCGCCGCCTCAATGGGAGCATTTGCCGTCACAACCCCCACCCTGCGCCAATATCTGCTCAACACCGCCCGCTCATTCATATTCTCCACCGCCCTTCCGCCTATCTGCATAGCATGGTCGGAATTCATAGTCAGGAAAATATTCACCATGCAGCAGGAGCGAAGCCGATTGCAGGAAATCTCCTCACAGCTCAAAACCGGCATAGAGCAACTCACCGGCAAAGAGTGCGTATCCACCTCACAAATTATACCCTTAATTATCGGCGACTCGTGCAAAGCCGTGGCCATCAGCCGAGAGATGGAAGCTCTCGGTGTGCTCGCCCTCCCCATACGGCGCCCCACTGTAGCTGCCGGCACCGAACGAATACGAATAAGTCTGAACGCAGCCATGAGCTCCCAAGATGTATGCAAAATACTCACCGTGGCTGCAAAAGCCCTCTCCAGCGTAGCGCTATGAAACTCCAATTCCTTCACACCTCTCGCCCCGCCTCTCGCCTTATCCTGATATGCGCCGGATGGAGCACCACACCCGACTTCTACAGCCACATATCCATGCCAGGCTGGGACACCGCCGTGGTATGGGGCGACTGCCGGCCGCTCCCCACCTCCGAGCTGCAACAGCTCCGGGCCTACCCCACTGTCCACCTCTATGCTTGGTCGCTGGGAGTGTTCAACGCTCAAGTGCTCATCAATTCAGGCCTCTCACCCATAGCCTCCTACGCAATCAACGGCACCTGCCTTCCAGTCCACGACACCTTGGGCATCCCCCAAGCCATATTCCAAGGCACCCGAACCACCCTCTCGCCTCAAAACCTACAGAAATTCCGCAGCCGAATGCTCGGCTCGCCACGCCTCACACCCTCACTCTTCCCCACCCCGGCCTCCGAAGCCGAAGTAGAAGAGCTACAGGCCCAGCTCTACTCCTACGAGCAAGCAACCGAAACTGCCGTCAAAGCCCCGGCCGAAAATGGCATCGAAACCCCGGCTGAAACTGCCGATCGCGGCCTCTGGACCAAAGCCTACATCTCAACCTCCGACCGCATTTTTCCGCCACAAAACCTACAGCGGTTCTGGGCCACACGCGCTGCCGAAACCGAGCTGCTCACCGATGCGCCACACTACGTTGACCTGATGCAAATAGTGAAGCAAACAATAGTAGACATCGACCTCACTCACCGGCGCTTCGCACGCTCCATCGACACCTACACCTCCAACGCCATAGCCCAGCGCACCATAGCCAACAACCTCTACCAAAAAATCAGCGACCTGCTCCCGGCCGCCTATTCTCCACTCTCAATCATGGAAGTGGGCCACGGCAGCGGAATCCTTTCCTATCAGCTAGCCAACCTGCATCCGGCCTCTGCCCTGTTTATCGACCTCTGCAAATGCGGTCCCTTCAACATAGCAGCGAAAGAGGAATACCGGCAAGGCGATGCCGAGACAATACTCGAAGAGCTCGCCGCCGACACCTCACAGCTACAATTCTCCCTTATTGCCTCCACCTCCACCATGCAGTGGTTCACCAATCCCGCGCGCTTCCTAAGCAACTGCGCGCGCCTGCTGAGGCCCGACGGTCTGCTCGCCATCACCTCATTCACCGTAGGCAACATGGCCCAGCTCGACTCCTTCCGCACATCCATGCTCCGCTATCTCACCAAAGAGCAGATAGAAGAGATGCTCAGTGAGAAATTCCAAATTCTTGAGCTCTCCACCGAAAGCATCGACTTGGAATTTTCATCGCCCGCCCTCATACTGCGCCACCTCAAGCTCACCGGAGTCACCGGCTCGGCAGCCACCTCCCTCTCACCCGCTCAAATCCGCAGGCTCCTCTCATCTTATCCGGCCCTGCCCAACGGCAATTACGCCCTCACATTCACCCCAATCTACATCCTCGCACGGCCCAAACAAACTTTTTAACTTAAACTATTACCCTAAATTCCAAAATTTTGCGTAACTTCGCGGCTACAAAGATTCCGCGCGCGAAATCCTTGTATCGGCATATCATAAGAAACAGGCAGCAACAATTATACTTGCACTATCTTTGATTCTTTATTAGCTATAAACACCAAACTTAGCTCAGCTATATCACTCGCCGCCACAACTAAAAAAGCGCACCACACATCTCGGGCCTCAGCTCCATCACAGAATCCCGCCTCTACAGGCCAAGATGCCAATGCCACTGTACTATGACCATATTAGCACTCGAAAACAAACATATCACAATCTCCAAAGACGAACTATCCCATCTGCCGGCAGAGTCATATCAAAACGGAGCAACACTCATTGAGAGCGAATCACAAGTAGCACCCGCAATAGAGACCCTCAAAAAAGCACCCCTGATAGGCTTCGACACCGAGACACGTCCCTCCTTCCGCAAAGGAGTGACCTATAAAGTTGC
>CAYVAK010000069.1:0-10342 GCA_964448425.1 uncultured Sangeribacter sp. | reverse complement strand
GACCGTCTCGTGGGTCAAATCACCGTCGACGACATTATGGACGAGGTGCGCGAACAGAGCGAACGCGACTACCAATTGGCATCAGGTCTTTCATCCGACGTCGACGCCGACGACTCAATCCTGGCTCAAACCAAGGCACGTATTCCCTGGCTCCTTATAGGCATTGTGAGCGGCATCCTGGCCTCCCTAATCCTGGGCGGCTTCGAATCGCAACTGGAGGTGTGCACCACCCTGGCCCTCTTCATCCCCATTATTGGCGGCACCGGTGGTAATGTGGGCGTGCAAGCTTCCGCCATCGTGGTGCAAGGCTTGGCCAACGGATCCCTGGATGTAAAAGAATTCTCAAGGCAATTAGGCAAAGAGGTGCTCGTGGGCCTGCTCAACGCCACTATCATTGCTGGCGTGGTGTTTGTCTACAACCTGATTATGCTCCCCTCCAATCAGATAGCCGTGACCGTGTCGGTGGCTGTCTCCCTATTTATTGTGGTGATGTTTGCCACTGTGCTCGGCACTGTGGTGCCCCTCACCCTGGAAAAGCTTAAGATTAACCCCGCCCTGGCCACCGGCCCCTTTATCCAAATCTCCAACGACATTGTAGGCCTTATCATTTACGTCAATGTAGCCACTACATTCCTTAAGGTCTTTGCTAATTAACCTTGTTTAATAACCCTGTGCACAAAAGATGCACAGGAAGGCAACTAACTTTGCATCGAGAGAAAAAACCGGAAGGCGGCAGCCGCCGCTTCCACCCAAAACAAAAAACAATTAAAACTTTAAGATATAATGGCAGCTAAGAAGAAATCAGTGGGCACACCGGCATCGCGCATCAACGATGCAGCGGAAAAACTCAAAGCCCTGAACATGACAATGGAGCATATCCAGAAAGATTTCGGTCAAGGTGCAATCATGCGCCTGGGCGACGATGCAGTGCAAGATGTGGAGGTGATACCTTCAGGCTCAATAGGCCTCGACACCGCACTTGGTGTAGGTGGCTATCCAAGAGGCCGTATCATTGAAATCTACGGTCCGGAATCATCGGGTAAGACCACCCTTGCAATCCACGCCATAGCCGAAGCGCAAAAGATGGGCGGCATAGCTGCAATCATCGATGCCGAGCACGCCTTCGACCGTTTCTATGCCGAAGCCCTCGGTGTGGACATCAACAGCCTCTGGATGGCTCAGCCCGACAACGGCGAGCAAGCCCTCGACATAGCCGAGCAGCTCATCAACTCCGGAGCAGTAGACATTCTGGTGATCGACTCAGTGGCAGCACTCACCCCCAAGGCCGAAATTGAGGGCGAGATGGGCGACAAGAATGTGGGCCTGCACGCTCGCCTCATGTCGCAAGCCATGCGCAAACTCACCGGCGCCATTTCCCGCACCCGCACGACCTGCATCTTCATCAACCAGCTGCGCGAGAAGATTGGTGTGATGTTTGGCAACCCGGAGACCACCACCGGCGGCAACGCGCTGAAATTCTACGCTTCAGTGCGCCTGGACATTCGCCCCACCCAACTCATCAAGGATGGCGACGATGTGTTGGGCCGCACAGTGAAAGTAAAAGTGGTGAAAAACAAAGTGGCTCCTCCCTTCCGCCGCACATCGTTCGACATCATGTTTGGCGAAGGCATCTCACGCTCGGGCGAAGTGCTCGACCTGGGTGTAGAGCTGGGCATAATCAAGAAGTCGGGCGCATGGTTCTCCTACGACGGCTCAAAGCTGGCACAAGGTCGCGAAGCTGCCAAGAGCGCTATAGCCGACAATCCGGAGCTCTTCGAAGAGCTCTCAGCCAAGATTCGCGCCGCCATCAAGGGCGACCCGGACGCAGCCGGCAAGACTCTCCACGCCGACGCCGACCCCGTAGAGGCGCTGCCCTCCGACGGAGCCGATGCCGTAGACATGAGCGATCTTGATGTAGACATCGACATCGATTAGAGCACGCAATCCACACTACAAAGCATATTACACAACAAGCGAGAGGCCGTGTCACTTCCGAACTGACACAGCCTCTCGCCCTATATAGGTGGCTCGCGGCCCACAAGGGCCGCCGGGGTCTTAATCAAATATGGCGTCCCAATCTTTCCACACGGGGGTGTAGCCGTTGGCTATGATTTGGCTCACCACAGCGGCCGGTGTGCGGTCGTCGCTCACCTCAAACTGCTCGAGGGCCTCGGGGGTGGAAGCGTAGCCGCCCGGCTCGGTCTGCGAGCCGGCACTCATAGAGGTGACACCAAGGGTCATCATCGCATCGCGCAGGCGGGGATTCTCGCGAGTGGAATAGGAGATGTCAATGTCGTGGTCAAAGATGCGGAATGCCAGAGTGAGCTGCACGAGCTCGGCATCGGTCATCACCACATTGGGCTGATAGCCGCTCTCGGAGGGGCGCATGCGCGGGAAGTTCACACTATAGCGGGTGCGCCAATATTTCTTCTGCAAATAGCGCAGATGGCGAGCGAGCATAGCCATGTCGGCACGCCAGTCTTCCAAGCCGATAAGCACACCGAGGCCTATTTTGTGGACTCCGGCTTGGCCCATACGGTCGAAGCCGTTGAGGCGCCAAGCGAAGTGGCTCTTCATGCCGCGCGGGTGATATTTCTTATAGGCCTCCTCATGGTAGGTCTCCTGGAAGCACACCACACCGTTGAGGCCGGAGTGAGTGAGGCGCTCATAATATTCGGTGCGCATGGGCTGCACCTCGATGGTCATATTGTTGAAATAGGGGCGGCAGATGCCCAGCACCTTTTCCAGATAGTCAACACCGCAGAGGGCGGGATATTCACCGCTCACTATCAGGATGTTGTCGAAGTCGCCCAGTTTTTTGATGGCCTCACACTCGGCCTTCACTTGGTCGAAGGTGAGGGTGGTGCGAGTGAAGGGGTTGTCGTGGTTGAAGCCGCAATACACACACTTGTTGGTGCAGGCGTTGCTCACATACATAGGTATATAGAGCGAAATGGTCTTGCCGAAGCGTTTGAGAGTGATTTGGCGTGAGAGGGCAGCCATCTCCTCAAGGAAGGGGGCGGCGGCCGGTGAAATCAGCACCATAAAGTCGTCGGGGGTGAGCTGACGATTGTCTTGACGGGCCTTAGCGAGGACATTGCGGACATCCTGCTCTGTAGCGGCTTGGATCTGGCTGACGGTGTCCTGCCAGTCGTATTGGTGAATTTCATCGTAGAATCCGTGGCCGAAGAGCGGTTCGGATTCGGAATTATTGTTTACTGATTGTTGCATTCTTCAGTTATGTTTTGCGAAATGCGCATAGCGCAGAAATTTGGGCCACACATGGTGCAGAACTTATCGTCGGCATCGGGGGCATTGCGGCGCGATTCCAGATAGTATTGTTTGGCACGAGCGGGGTCGAGTGAAAGGTTGAATTGGTCTTTCCAGCGGAATTCAAAGCGTGCTTTGCTGAGGGCATCGTCGCGCACATTAGCGCCGGGGAATCCTTTGGCCAGGTCGGCGGCGTGGGCGGCTATTTTATAGGCAATCACACCGTCGCGCACATCTTCAAGGGTGGGCAGGGAGAGGTGCTCCTTGGGGGTGACATAGCAAATCATAGCAGTGCCCATCCAGCCTATGTTGGCTGCACCGATAGCGGAGGTGATGTGGTCGTAGCCGGGTGCTATATCGGTGGTCAAGGGGCCGAGGGTGTAGAAGGGGGCGCCGTGGCAGGCGGAGAGCTGGCGGTCCATGTTCTCGCGAATTTTGTGCATGGGCACATGGCCGGGACCCTCAATGATTACTTGCACATCGTGTTGCCAAGCCTTCAGGGTGAGCTCGCCCAGGATGTCGAGCTCAAGGAATTGGGCACGGTCGTTGGCGTCGTGGGTGCTGCCGGGGCGCATACCGTCGCCGAGGCTCACTGCCACGTCGTATTTGTTGAGAATCTCGCAAATTTCATCGAAGTGGGTGTAGAGGAAGCTTTCCTGCTGATGGAGCACACACCATTGAGTCATGATGGAGCCACCGCGGCTCACACAACCGGTGAGACGGGAGCCCAGCAGGTTGGCGTGTTCGCGAAGCACACCGGCGTGGATGGTGAAATAGTCCACGCCCTGCTCACACTGTTCAATGAGGGTGTCGCGATAAATTTCCCAGGTGAGCTTGCGCACATCGCCGTTCACCTTTTCCAGGGCTTGATAGATAGGCACAGTGCCCACGGGTGTGGGACAGTTGCGCACTATCCATTCGCGGGTTTCGTGAATGTTGTCGCCGGTGGAGAGATCCATCAGGGTGTCGCCGCCCCAGTAGCAGCTCCACACAGCTTTGGCCACCTCCTCTTCGATGCCTGAAGAGAGGGCCGAGTTGCCGATATTGGTATTGAGCTTCACAGTGAAGGCTCGGCCGATAATCATAGGTTCAGCCTCGGGGTGGTTGATGTTGGCGGCAATGATGGCACGGCCGGCAGCTATCTCGTCTCTCACAAATTCGGGAGTGATGTAGCTCTCAATGCCACGAGCGGCATTGTCGAGGTTTTCGCGGATGGCCACATATTCCATTTCGGGAGTGATGATGCCTTTGCGAGCATAGTGCAGCTGGGTGACACGTTTACCCTCACGGGCACGCAAGGGGCGGTGGTGTATGGGGAAACGAATCTCATCCAGAGAGTGGTCGGCGAGGCGTTGGCGACCATACTCGCTGGTGATTTCAGCGAGCTCTTCGGTGTCGCCGCGGCTCTGAATCCAGGCCAGGCGTGTGCGAGGCAGGCCCTTGTAGAGGTCTATCTCAATAGCGGGATCGGTGTAGGGGCCGGAGGTGTCGTAGAGCACAATGTCGTCGTTAGGCTCCTCGTGGCGTTTACCGCCATTGATGGTCACAGTGGGATACTGTTTCACTTTGCGCATGCCCACTTTCACCTCGGGGTGAATGGTGCCTTGCACATATATCTTCTCACTGTTGGGATATGTCGATAGGTCGATATTTGAAATTTTCATGAGTCTTTAAGTAGGTGTGTAGGAGTGTGAATATTAGGATATTGTCCCTTAGAGAGAGTAGCACTCTATCGTTTTACGGGGTTAAAGATCGTTGAGGAAGGAGGTGAGGGGGCTGGTGGCTTGGGCAGTGTGGCTCACCTCGCCCAGGCCGGCAAGATAAGCTTTGCGGCCGGCTTCTGTAGCCATCTTGAAGGCTATAGCCATCTCCACCGGGTCGTTGGCCACAGCGATGGCGGTGTTGACGAGCACGGCGTCGGCACCCATCTCCATGGCGTCGGCAGCATGAGAGGGAGCGCCCAGGCCGGCATCTACCACCACAGGCACTTGGCTCTGCTCAATGATAATCTCCAGGAAGTCGCGTGTGCGCAGGCCCTTGTTGGTGCCAATGGGGGCGGCAAGAGGCATCACGGCAGCGGCGCCGGCCTCCTCGAGGCGTTTGCAGAGCACGGGGTCGGCCTGCACATAGGGCAGCACCACAAAGCCGTCTTTGGCAAGAGCCTCCACTGCGGTGAGGGTCTCAATGGGGTCGGGAAGGAGATATTTGGGGTCGGGGTGAATTTCCAACTTGAGGAAGTCGGTGTGGAAAATTTCGCGGCTCATTTGCGCAGCGAGGATCGCCTCCTTGGCGTTGCGCACGCCGGAGGTGTTGGGCAAAAATTGCACATTCTCACGGTTGATATGTGTGAGCATATCGTCGGTGGCCTCGTTGAGCATATTGATGCGCTTCATGGCCACGGTAATCATTTCAGAGCCCGAAGCAATGACTGCTTCTTGCATGAGCTGAGGCGATGAGAATTTGCCGGTGCCCACAAAAAGGCGTGAGGCGAACTCTCTATTGCCGATTCTTAAAATGTCGTTTTTCATTGCTAATATGTTTTTGGAGCTTCGGCCCCACAGGGTCGGTCGACGGGGGGGATGTGCTCCTCTTTATGGTTGAAATTTAGATTTTTACACTATGTTATGCAGAGAGAGTGTGGGGGTGGTGGCCGCTACCGGCTATATGCCGGCGCTGCGAAGGGCGGCGAAGAGCCGGCCGGTGGCCTCGGAGGGCGAGGGGGCCGAGGTGATGGTGCCACTCACGGCTATGCCGGCTACTCCAAGGGGGATTAGCTCTTTTACATCTTGCTCCACAATGCCGCCAATGGCCACTATCGGGGTGTGAATGCCCCTCTCCTTCATGGCCTCAAGCAACCCTCTATAGCCCTCAACGCCCAAGATAGGTGCAAGGTTTTTCTTGGTGAGGGTGTGGCGGAAGGGGCCCACTCCGAGATAGTCTACCTCCGGGGTGGCAAACTGCTCCACATCGGCCAAAGTGTTGCAGGTGCGCCCTATAATGGTTTGCGGGCCAAGGATGCTCCGAGCCTGCTCGGTGGGCATATCAGTCTTGCCGAGATGCACCCCGGCAGCACCGCTGAGCCTCACAGCCTCCACATCATCGTCTATGAGGACGGTGGCCGCCGGGTGGCGCTGCATTATGGTTTGGGCGGCCTGCACCCGTTGCTCGGTAGCGGCATCTTTCATGCGCACTTGCACCCATGAACAGCCGCCCTTAAGAGCTTCGAGGGCCTGCGCCACGGTAGTCTCAACGGTTGAGGCGTTGGTGACCAGCATGAGCGGCAGGCTGCGCATAAGGGTGTTGGCCGCGGCAAGGCGAGCCGCACGCTCGGCAAACTTCTCTTCGCTCTCCCATAGATAGCCAAGCACAGCCGCACCGGCAAAGCCGCAACTCTGCAAGCGGGCAAACTCGAGGGGAGTGCAGCCGCCAAGGGCCACTACCTTGCCCCCTTTCAGCGAGGCTGCGAGCGCCTCGGGATTTGGGAATTGCGACTCATAGCCCGGCTTGGAAAGGGAGCTGAATATGGGCGAGAGTGTGATATATTCGTAGCCCGGGCGAGCGCCGAAGCGCTCCGAGAGCTCTTCTAGGCTGTGGGCCCCGGCCGTAACAGTGGTTGCCTGTGCAGGAGCCTCAGGGTTGCGACTGTTGAGCTGCACCCCGGCAAGTGCCGGAAACTCGCCCAGGAGTTCAAAATGGTCGTGCAGACGTATCTGAGGGTGCAAATCCGAAGGTACCTGCGCCAACAGCTCCCGCAGCTCCGAGGCGGAGGCTTGCGGCTTGCGCAGGTGCAGATAGTCCACATGGCAGCGGCGAAGCAGCTGAGTGATTTTCTCGGCTTCGCGCCCCTGAGCCACAGGTGAGGTGAAGACTACTGAGAGCCAGCGCCTGCGATAGTAGCGCTCGGCACTTGATTGGTGCATATCAGCCTCCATAGGCGGCTTTTATGATTAGAATTTCGTCAAGGTCGTGCAGCACACACGACTCCCAGAGCGGTTTGCGTATTATTTTACCATTCACGGCTGCTGCGGTGCCGCCACAGCCGGCCGGACTGTCGGTGGCAATAAGCTCGGCAAGAGTGGTGTCGGGCTTAACGTCGCGCAACTGATTATTTACGGTTATCTTCATGATTTACAGTTCTTTAATCACAGCATTGCGGAGCATGTGGTTAATTGGGCCACGCCCTTTACCAAGCTGTATGTTTTTGCCCGAGGTGATGGCCCGGGTGATCCAATTGACGGCCTCTCTCACCGCCTCTTCCAATGGCAGCCCCTTGGCAAGGCCGCAAGCTATGGCCGACGATAAGGAGCAGCCGGTGCCATGGGTGTTGCGGGTCTGAATCTGAGGGTGGGTGAGCTCGAGCGGTTGCCGGCCACGACACAGAAGCACATCGGAGATGGTTTTCAGGCGCGGGTTCAGGTCGCCACCCTTAACCAACACGGCTTGCGAGCCGGTGGTGTTGAGTATCTGAATAGCGGCGAGCATCATCTCGTGCGACTCGGCTATCTTACATCCGGCCAGCGACTGTGCCTCCGCTACATTGGGGGTCACGAGGGTGGCAAGCGGGAAGAGCTCTTTCACCATCTGCTCCACAGCGTAGTCGGAGCTTAAGCGATGGCCCGAGGTAGCCACCATCACAGGGTCGACCACCACATTGGCGGCACTATAAGTGTGCAGGGCCTCGGCCACAGCTTCGGCCACATCGGGGCTCGAAATCATGCCTATCTTCACTGCGTCTGGCTTGATGTCGGTAAAGACAGCCTTGAGCTGGCGAGCCACACAGGCCGCACTTAGGGGCTGCACATCTATCACGCCTTGAGTGTTTTGCGCGGTGACAGCCGTAATCACCGACATGGCATAGATGCCATGGGCGGCAGCTGTCTTGATGTCAGCCTGGATGCCGGCACCTCCGCTTGAGTCGGAGCCGGCTATTGTCAACATTGTGGTGTAGTGTCTTTTCATATCGAGGGAGGAGAAACAAGTGAGGAGAATAGATTTGGATGCCCGCCCGACAAAGGACAGTGGATCTGCCCGCCGTGGACAGTGGATCTGCCCGCAGAGAGCGGCGAGGCCACCGGCCGAGGGGGGCGAGACTATCGACGACGAGGAGCTATGTCGGAACCTTTGTCGAGGAAATGGTCGCCGGTGGTGCGAACTATATTCTCGTAGTATTCTTGATTATAGCCGGGGAAGTCGGGATACACGGGCATGCCGTCGGCACTATAGATGAAGTTGTGGTTCTCATCCACCTTCTTCATGTTTCCGTCCATGAAGCGCACTAAGAGGAATTGCGCCAAGTCGCGGTAAGCGTCGGTAGATTGTTTGGCTATGGCAGCGCAATCGGCATTCACCTTTTCGGTCAGGGCTTGAGTGTTGCCCTCGGCGGCAAGAGCCACATAAGCGGCCTCAACTTCGGCACGCGACGATTGGAATTGCTCCTCCAGCGCGCCCTGCACTCGACGGATGTCGGGAATCATGAGGTCGTAGCGGTGGTAAGCCTGATTGGCCACCCAGTTGTTCATCCAGAAATTGCTCTCCATTGAGAAGGTGTTCATATCGCCGTTGCCGTGAGCGAGCTCATGAGGGATGGCGGTAAGCGAGCAATACATGGGCATGTAGACGCTTGTATTGGTGTCGTCGGTGCCAAACCAGAGCACGCCGCCCACCGCGTCGGGGAGCCAGTCGCGGCTTTGGCTCACAAAGCTCCAACCGGTCTGCTGAGTGGCAATGGCACGCTCGTTCATGTATTTCTTGCCGTCGACCTCGAAGCCCATGGGGCGCCAACGATAGGGGCAATGGTTGGGGCCGGCACCTATATCGGAGGTCATCTCAAAGGGGGTGTCTTCAAAATGGTCGCGCATGCGCTCCTGCATCTCTTTGAGAGAGACTTTGCGGTCGGGGAATATATAGAGGGGCATGGGCTCGGCGCTCTCGCCGTTGCACCAAGCATAATATTTCTCTGCATCGGCGCTGAAGCGGCGGAAGTAGCTCCACACACGGCCGTCGCAACCGCGCAGGGTGCCGTGGTCGAACACTTCATATACGTCGGCGAAGCTGAAGTCGGCATCTTTGCCGCTATAGTAGCCGCGCTTGCGAGCGAAGCTTATAAGGTCTTTGGAGTAGCGCACATTCTCCTTGTCTTTAAGGTTTACTTGGCGGATGCGCGGCTGGTTGGCGTGGCCGGAGATGGCTCCGTCGGGGATGCGCACAGCTATCCACACAGCGCCCTTCTCGGCACCTTTGCCTATCATCTCCATCACCCACACTTCGTTCTTGTCGGCGATGGAAAACGACTCACCTTCTGAGGCATAGCCATATTTATCTACAAGTGAGGTCATCACATCGATAGCCTCGCGAGCGGTAGTGGCACGTTGCAGGGCTATATAGATTAGCGAACCATAGTCTATCATATTGTTGCCGGTGGTGTCCATGAGCTCCTCACGGCCGCCCCATGTCGACTCGGCAATCACGAGCTGATGCTCATTCATATTGCCCACCACATTGTAAGTGTGAGCCACCTCGGGAATCTCGCCCAGGCACTTACCGGTGTCCCACTCCACCACCTTGCGCATGGCGCCTTTGGGGTGGTCGGCAGCCGGCTGATGATACAGCTCGCCGTAGAGGCTGTGACTGTCGGCGGCATAGGTCACCATGTTGCTACCGTCGGTAGTGGCGCCTTTTGTGGCTATAAGATTAGTGCAGGCTTGAGCATCTTCAATGCCAAACGTAAGTGCGGAGAATGCGCACAAAGCAGATATAGCTAATTTGTACATAGAATTTTGTCTGTGATAATCAGGTGATTAAATTCGGTTTAAAGAAAGACTACGGCGGTGTGGGCGGCACAGACGCCCCGCGCCTCATCTAAAATGCAAATATAGCAAATTCCCCTCAAACGACCAAACCCAATTTCACAGCTCCATATGCGCTTCGCCCTTGAATATTCCACTCTTGAATCGGCCCATTCAATTAAGACCCCGTTCCACAAAATTTGTTAATGCCAAGGCAGCGTATTTTGGAGGGAATTTTGTTTATCTCTGAGGGAGTGAAGTCCTCTTCATGACCGAAGAGATGGACG
>CAYVAK010000068.1:0-10673 GCA_964448425.1 uncultured Sangeribacter sp. | reverse complement strand
AACGGCGCTTGCGTAATCGGTAAAGGTAACTGGAACATCACTAACTGGGAAGATGGCGACATGAAGATTACTGTCGACCTCAACACCATGAAAGTGATCTTTGAGAAAGCTGAATAATCGCATAACAAATTTCAACCTCTCGCACACACAGACCGGGAGCCGCTCCCGCTCCTAAGCTTCAAGCCGCTCCCGGCCCTGAGCGAGACAAATAAGAGAAACAAACAATGAAAAAAACAGGTATATTTTTCGCAGCTCTTCTTGCGTTGGGATTTGCGTCTTGCGATGACAAGTCCGACCTCGGCGTTGCCCAGGTAAACCCGCAAGAAACCGTAATGAGCGCCAACGGTGTAACCGTTGACTACGGTACTGCCCTTAAAAGCGACAAACTCAACCTTAGCGACTATGCCGACCAGCAGATTCCTGTAATCAACCTCGTAGAGGCTGTCGACATGCCCGAAGGTGGCGAAGTAAGCTTCGTGATGCAACTCGCTTCCGACGCCAACTTCACAAACCCCACAGACATCACAGTAGTAGACGGCGCAGTGAGCTGTGCTGATTGGGACAACTGGTTCCGCTCTACTCTTGGCAAGTCTCCCGCCGAGAAATCAAACTACGTGCGTTTCGCTGCTTACATCCAGGTGGGCGATCAGCTCAGCCGTGTAGGCTCTACTGCCACTTGGTTTGCTGCCAAAGAAGTTAAGGTTACTCCTATTCCTCTCGACATCACAATCGAAAGCGCTTACTACCTCATCGGTTCTTGCAATAGCTGGGGCCTCAACGACTCCTTCCCCTTCAACCACAATGATGCTGTAAGCGTATACGATGACCCCGTATTCACAAGAACAATCACTATCTCCGACGAAGAGGCTGCTGCCGGTTGGTGGTGGAAGATAGCTCCCCAAAGCGCTATCGACAACCAGAACTGGGATGTAGTGCTCGGTATCGAAGTTGACGGTTCAGGCGCCCTCGAAGGCAAACTCCTTGACGTTGACGGCAAGGCAGGTTGCATCAAAGAGGCCGGTACATACCTCGTAACCATCAACCTCATGGATATGACCTACTCTTACAAGAAGATGGCTTATCTTTACACTCCGGGTAGCTCCAACGGTTGGAGTCAGTCGGCTAGCCAGCAACTCACCTACGATGCTGAAGAAGGCGTATACACCGGTTTTGCTTACCTCGACGGCGAATTCAAATTCACCGACCAACTCGACTGGAACGGCAACAACTACGGTAATGCAGGCATCGAAGGTAATCTTACTACCGATCCCAGTGCAGGCAACCTCAGCGTTTCAAAAGCAGGTCTTTACTACTGTGTAGTTGATGTTGAGAATCTCGTCTACAGCCTCACACTCATTGACACTTGGGGTGTGATCGGCGGCTTCAACTCATGGGCTTCTTCAGTAGCTCTCACTCCTTCTGCCGACTTCTTGACATGGACAGGCGAAGTGACACTCACAAGCGGTGATGAGTTCAAATTCCGTGCTAACGATGCTTGGAATATCAACCTTGGCGGTGAGACATCCAACCTCGTTGCTAACGGCGCCAACCTCGTTGCTCCCGGCACAGGTACATTCGCTGTAACTCTCGACTTCACAAAGGTTCCTTACAGCTGCTCAGTTGTAGCTAAATAAGCAACCCTACTGATACAATCACAAGGCGCTTCCCCCCGGCGGGAGGCGCCTTTTTTATTCTCGAAAATTTGGCGCGAAAACAGCTGGAAAAATAGTTGGGATAACAGTGTGGAAAACAGTTGGAAAAATAGCGTAAAAATCGGTTGAAAAATATGTAAAATTGTTTGGGCGGGCGAATTTTATTTAGTAATTTCGCGTCCGATAAACGCTCGTTATATAGTTATGATGAAGCAATTAAGAGTTACTACTCTAAGTTAAAGTATGGGAATTTCGCGTTTCCACATTGAAATTTTCAATCGATTCACCCCTCAAGGCTCCCCTAAAAAGGCGCTTGGACTTTCGTTGGCTCTTGCCATGGGCTATATTGTCGCCGCTTGCTCCTCTTCGGGCGATGGCTCCGATTCCGACAGCGTGGCCATGCAGGACGAAGTCAATATTGAGGACGATGAGAATGGCGGTGCCGACGACTTTGTTGCCGACAACGATATCGCCATGACCGTGCGCTCGGTGGCCGATGCCATCAATGTGGGCGAGCCCATCGATAGTGCCGGCTATAGCTTCGAGGGTGTGCTCACCGACGGTAGCGGCATGCCGCTCTTTACCGATATCGAGGGCTTGCCCGGCGAATGGAAAATTGATGTGGTCAACCCCCGCATGGTTAGAATCCGCAACATGAATGTGGGCGACCTTCTTCCTGCTAATTTGGTGGAATATTTGGCTCAGGCCCTTCAAATCTCCGATGGCGAGTCGCTGGAGATGGTCAGCTCCTATTCCGATGGCGACCGCGAAGTGAGTGTCTTCGATTTTGGCCGCGGCACGCTCACCATAGAGAGCGCCTCAGCTACCGATGATGCCACCGGTGAGGCCGGTGCCAAGATGCAAATCACTCTTGAGGCCGTAGAGCCCCAAGGAGGCTCACCAACCCCTCCCGACACCATTGTGGCTTCTCCCAAACCTTCTATGCCATCACCATCCGGCAAAGTGGCCTCATCGGCCAATCGCAAACACACCTCCAAGAACGCCCGCAAAGGCAGCTAATCCGCCGACTTTACCACCCATTATCAGTGTAGGAATGTGCCCGGGTGCAGACTGTCCTGCTATCACTGTGTAATATGCCATAATCAGCCGTTTGGGGTGGATGCGCCATGGTGCATCCCTACAGAGCGGGTGGGCGCTGATGCTACTAATGGTGTCGTCCGGCAAAAATATGTGTAGGGAATAGGGATAGGGGGATAGGATTAGGACGGGCGATGGGACGCGGGGCACAGGGGTATAGGCGCTATCGTGGCAGGGTATAGGCGCTATCGGAGCACGTATAGATGGGTGGGCTCAAACCTCGGCAGCGCTTCGAGCTGGAGGTCGGCCTTTAGGTCGGAGAGCGTTTCTTGGCCGGAGCCAACAGTAAATCCTTTGTTTTCGAGAGCTTCCCTGATGGTCTTTAGGGCTATCTGCGGATTGTTGTTGTCGCGCGAGAGGTGGCATAGCCACACCCTATGCAATTGGTCGCCGGCTATCTCGCTCAGGAAGCGGGCGGTGTCCACATTGTCGAGGTGGCCGTGAGAGGTGCGTATGCGTGCCTTCAGATGCTCCGGATAGGGGCCTATGGCCAGCATATGGCTGTCGTAGTTGGCCTCAATCACCATATAGTTGGCTTGCGATAGGTAGTGGTAGGCGCGTTCCTGCACTTCGCCTATGTCGGTGGCTATGGCAAACACTTTGTTGCGCAGGCGGAATTGGAATCCGGAGGTGTCGGCGGCATCGTGGGGCACATCGAAGGCGGTAATCTCCATCTCGGCCAGTCGGAAGGGGAACTCCTTATATATGGCCATGTGATAGTCCTTCACGCGGCGGGAGATGCTGTGGCGCCTCAGCAGCGCGTTGAGCACTCGCGGTGTGCAGTAGAGGTGCAGATGCTTGTGGGCCTTCAGCAGGGCGTAGACATACTTAGAATGGTCGGTGTGGTCGTGGGTGAGCAGAATCCCTTCGAGCTTGTCCATGCTCAGCCCGTTGGCGCGCATGGTGGTCTCAATAATATCGGCCTTCACGCCGGCGTCGATAATCACACCTGAGCCGGCCGAGTTGCCAAGGTAATAGCTGTTGCCCGAGCTGCCCGAACCGAAGGAGATGAAGCGCAGCGAGGAGTCGCTGAGCCTATTCTCTTGCACATGCCGCCTCATGGCCAGGGAGCGAGTGTCGCTGTTGGCCGGGGTAATGGGTCGTTGGCCCAAATTTGGGGCGGGCAGGCCGCTAAAGTCTATGGTGAACTGTTTTGGCATTTAAATTACCTTTGTATCTGTCTTGTCTTTCGGGGCAGGCTTCCGCTTCTGCTCCTGTTTCTGTTTCAGTAATGTTTCGCTTCGGCTTTCGCTTCGGCTCGCTGCTATTTCCTCACCGCGGTGTCGGTGCGGCCGATAAGGAATATGGCCGGGAGCTTGGCGTAGTCGTAGTGCGCTTTGCGCCAGGCTGAGGCGGGGCGGGTAATGATGCACTCGCGCTCCGGGTCGGTGATTGCAGCAGCCACACACAGCATGGTGGAGGGGCGCAATGTCTCGCTCAGATATTTCACCATGCGATTGTTGCGATAGGGGGTCTCAATGAAGATGTGAGTGGTGGCGTGCTTTTCGGTGTCGGCCTCCATCTCGCGGAGCTTTCGTAGTCGTGGCCCTTCCTCAATGGGCAGGTAGCCGTGGAAGGTAAACGACTGCCCGTTGAAGCCTGATGCCATCAGCGAAGTCAGAATGCTCGATGGACCGATGAGCGGAATCACCTTCAGCCCCCAACGTTGAGCCTGAGCCACAGCCAGCGATCCGGGGTCGGCTACAGCCGGGCATCCCGCTTCGCTCATCACACCCATAGGCTCGCCACCCTTCAGCGGCTCAAGATAGCTTGAGACCACCGCCGGGTCGGTGTGCACGTTCAGCTCGTAGAAGGTGATTGCGTTGATGTCAATCTCCTTGTCGAAGCGCTTGAGCCAGCGGCGAGCGGTGCGCACATTCTCCACTATGAAATGATGTATGTTGCGTACCACCTCTGTGTTGAAAGCCGGGAGCACTCTCGAGGGGTCGGCATCGCTTAGACCTACAGGGATTAAGTATAAAGCAGATTCAGGACTCATTGAATGACTTATAGAATGCTTGTTGAAGCGTGTTTTTGTGTTTCTTGGAATGCTGCTCTCAGAAACTTTGAGCGAATTTAACAAAAAATCCACACATGTGCAAATCTGTGTGAATTCTCCGCCAAATTTCGCCTTGCGGGGCCCTGAAAACCGCATGAAGTGTTAAAATTAGGTGTGGATTTAAGGGTAGTGATGTTAAAATGTTAAATATTGCTATTGGTGGTGATTTTTTTTGAGAAAAAATTTGCGGGTAGGAAATTGTGCGTTAACTTTGCAGCGTTTTTGATAGCAAAATTAATTGTTTTATTATTTAAATCTTAAGGAAATGAAGAAAGTAATTTTATCACTCGCAGTTCTCGCTTCTGTAGCACTCGTATCATGCAACAACGCTGCTACAACAACTGATTCTGATTCAGCAGTTGCTGACACAACAGTTACTGAAGACACCAACACAACTGTTGATTCAAACAACACAGTTGTTGAAGACACCAACACAGTTGCTGACTCAAACGTTGTTAAATAATTAGAGAACTTCGTATAAGTCAAAAAATCGGCGCATCGCTTAGCGGTGTGCCGATTCTTTTTTTACCCCTTTCAGCAGCATCAGTTGCGAAACGGCAGGCCGAAAGCCGCCGCCATCCGGCTAAAAATAACAGAGGGTGTGCCATGTTTGAGTTATGGCACACCCTCTTGTTATTTGGGCTTAGATGCGGCCTCCCGCCGGAGGGGCGTTATTTGATGAGGACTTTTTTGCCGTCGATTATGTATAGGCCGGGGGCGAGTGAATTGCCTTTGAGCTGCACACCGTTAAGGTTGTAGCACTTCTTAGGCGCGTCGGTGCTTTCGGTAGCTACTTCGCCTATGCCGGAGAGGTCGGCGCCGATAATGTTGTAGGAGCCCCAATTGGAGTCTGCTTTATAGGCAGCGACAGAGGCTTCGGGCACGTAGACGGCTTCCACGGGCGACTCGTCGAAAATCAGGTCGCTGATTGAGGGTGGCACAGTGTTGCGGCTGGTGGCTGTGGTGAGCTTTGTGCACCATGCGAAAGCGTGGTTGCCTATTGAGCTCACAGAGGCGGGCAGATCGATGCTGCCGAGCTCCACACAATCGGCGAATGTATATTCGCCAATGGCGGTGAGTGTCTCCGGCAGAGTGATGCTCTCTATGGGAGTGTCGGCAAGAGCTGCGTAGCCCAGAGATGTGAGATTGTCGGGCAGAGTGATGTCGGTAAGAGCTGTGCACATCATAAATGCCCAGCCGCGAATCTCGGTCACAGAGCTCGGGATCGCAATGTTGCTCAGAGAGCTGCACTCATAAAATACGGCCTCCTTAATGGCGGTGAGTGTCTCGGGAAGGGTTACATCATCAAGCGATGAGCAGCCGTTGAATGCGCAATCTCCGATTTCTACTACCGATTTGGGGATGCTGATGGAGGGCAGGGATGAGCAGCCGGACAGGGCCCACTGAGAGATTTCTTCCAGTGTGTCGGGGAGCTTAACTGAGGTGAGAGCTGAGCAACCGTTAAATAGGTAAGGCGAGATGGCGGTGATTGATTGGGGAATTTCGATAGAAGTGAGCGCCGTGCAGCCGTAGAAAGCGCCGTAGCCAAGCGATGTTAACGACTGCGGCAGTTGAATAGTCGCCAGGGCAGAGTCGTCGGCAAATGTGAATTGGCCAATGGAGGTTAAGGTGTCGGGCAGGGTGATGCTTTTCAGCGAGGTGCAACCCGACAAAACTCTATCATCGATAGAGGTCACCGAACTCGGGATGGTGATAGCGGTCAGCGACTCGCAATCCATGAATGCGCCATAGCCAATGGAGGTTAAGGCGCCGGGCAGAGTGATGCTCTCCAGTGAGGTGCAGTCGGAGAACGCGTATGTGCCGATAGCGGTCACCGAGGTCGGGATGCTGACGGAGGTTAAGGCAGTGCAGTAAAGGCACACCGAATCGTCCAGCGATGAGAGCGACTCCGGGAAGGCTATTGAGGTTAGCGCTACGCAATTGCAGAATGCTGATTCGCCCAAGGAGGTGAGAGAATTCGGCAGAGAGATGCTGACGAGTCCCGAGTTGCTGAATGCCCAATCGCCGATGGTGGTCACGGATGAGGGAATCTCGACGTTTGTCAGGCCATGGCAGCCGTAGAATGCCTTTGAACCGATGGTCTTTACGGATGAGGGGATGGTGACGCTCTCCAGATTATCGCAGTCGCGGAATGATGATGGGGCAATTTCGGTGACTCTGGAGGGGATGGTGAATGCGCCCTTCTTGCCGCCGGCGTAGGCTATGATTTTGGTGAAGTCTTTGTTGTAGAGCACACCGTCGGTGGCTGCGTAGTTGGCGTTACCGGCTACCACGGTGATCCAAGTGAGCGAAGAATCGCCGGCAAATGCTCCGTAGCCTATTGAGGTCACCGAGGTTGAGATTGTGACTTTAGTCAGCTTTTTGCAGCCTCTAAAGGCGTTGTCTACTATCTTGGTGACGGTGGAGGGAGTGCTGAATTCGCCCTCCTTACCGCCTGCGCAGGCATAGATGCAGGTGAGGTCTTTGCTGTAGATGATACCGTCGGTAGCGGTGTAATTGGGGTTGGCCGCATCTACAGTGACTGTGGCCAGTGAGGTGCAGCCTGCGAAAATGGCTTGGCCCAGAGAAGTGACAGATGCGGGGATTGTCACCGTCTTCAGCGACTCGCAATTTAAGAATGCAAATCCTTTGATTGCAGACAGCGAACCGGGTATTGTGATGCTTGTGAGCGAGCAGCCTTCAAAGGCGTTCTCGTCGATGGCTGTCACCTTGTAGGTGACACCCTCGTCGCCGGTTGCAGTCTCGGGAACGGTGAATGCACCGAGGTAGGTGGGTGTGGCTACGTGTTCCTCGCGCGCGGTCACGGCCACAGTCTTCTGCTCTTTCGATGTAATGTTGTAGTAGATGCCGTTGTCTTCAAAGTCGTAGGCATGGGCTACTAATGAACTTAACATTAGAGCGGAAATAATGTAACTCTTTCTCATTCGATTCTTGGTATTTAGATGTTGTGATATATGCGTTGTCGCTGCGCAGATTGGCTTTAATGGGTTGGCACTTTGCGAATTGCGGTAATTAAGTGCTAAATTACAAAATAAAGCTGAAACATTTGCATTTGCGCTTTTAAAATTTTGCTTTTTAGGGGCGCGTTTTTCGTGTGAACGAAAAAATGGTTATCTTTGCAGTTGTTAATATAAAAGGATGACTCATGAACCATAAGAGATTTTTAGGTCTATTGCTGCCGGTAGCGCTCTTCTCGGTAGCGTTTACCAATTGCAAAAGCGACTCGGCCGGCACCGCCGACAATGCCGATATGCAGCAGCAACTCGACAGCCTTCAGATGCTCAACGATCAGCTCCAACTGGAACGCCTCACCGCCTCCATCGATTCGCTGCCTAACTTCACGGAGACCAACACTTCCAATCTCTCTTCCGACCAGCGCGCACTGCTGGAGAAATATAACTCAGCCCGCAATAAGATAGAGGGCCTCATGGCCGAGCTTCGTCAGCTCAAAAGCGAGCACACTTCCGACAAAGCCGAAATCAAAAAGCGCGACGAGAAAATCAAAGCCCTCGAGGCCGAGATTGTGAGCCTCAAAGGCATAGCTCGCGACCTGCTTCAGCAGCTCACCGACCTGAATGCAAAATATGAGGCCGAGGTGCAGAAAAACGATGAGCTCACTCGCCAAAACGACGAGCTTGTGCGCACCGTAGACAATACCACCGCACATAATGCCCAGCTCCAAGAGAAGGTGGCTGTGGCTGAGCGCCTCACCCTCACCTCCATAAGCCTCACCCCATACAACAAGAAAGGCAAAAGGGAGAAGAATGTCACCAAAGCCAAACAGCTCGGTGCCGGCTTCACCATCACCCCCAACAACACCGCTTCGCCCGGCATGAAGGATGTCTACATCCGCATCAAGAGTCCGGAGGGCTCGCTGCTGCCCGGCAACGGCACCTTCACCTTCGATGGCGCCTCGGTGCCCTACACTGCAAAGCGCACCATAGAATATGCCAACGACGAGCTCCCCGTCAATGTCTATTGGGATGTGAACACCTCGCTCACCCCGGGTGAATACACCCTGGAAATATTCTGCGACGGCAATCGCCTGGCTACCCGCAAATTCACCCTCACCAAATAGGTCGCAGGCAGCGTAGCCTCCTTCGGCCTGTCTCCGAGTGGGGACCACACGTATTTACCTGCATATAGCAGCTACGAATTAAGATTGGGCCAACAGCTTTAGGAGAGCTGTCGGCCCAATCGCGTTTTAGAGTTTTTCCATATAGGTATTAGAGGAATCGATGAACTTGTGATAATAAATTGTGGGCGGTAGTTTCGCCGCTATAGCGCCACATCTCTTTCCCGTTAGCATAGATGATGAAAGTAGGGTAACTCTCAATATCGTTGGTGGCAGTAAGTTCCGGATTTTGGTCGACGTCAAACTGATACACCGGAACTCGTTCTGCCAGGTCGTGTTTCACAGTATCAATGATGGGCATCATGCGTTGGCAATGTGGACACCAAGCGGCGAAAAATTCTACCAGCACCACAGGTGCGCTTACTGTTAACTCATTGTAGTTTTTCATGGTTGTTTGAGCTTATTGATTTCCTTATGTTTAAACTATTATTTTGCGGTTTCGCTGTTAGAACGCAGCGGCTCAAAGAAAGTTGACCTCGGTGGAAACTTTAACATCCATAAGCGCTTTTAACACCCGGATGTAAAAATTGGTCGAAGAGTAGGCGGCCACCCTTGCGCCATCGGCTCGCGTGCCTACGCCTTGCGCTTCCGCTTGCGCGCATTCGCCATCGGCGGGGAGGGTGGGGGCTTGGTCAAAAAATCCGAAAAATTGGAGAATAAAGAAATTTTTCTGTAATTCACTTTCTCTTACAAAATAAATTTAGTAATTTTGCACAAGAAATGTGCAGGTCTCGAATTTGAGGCCCGTGAGTGTGCTTCTTCAATGAACTATCTTTATGTTAATTTGTTAGTTTTTAGAGCACTTGCGCTTCCGGATAGAGAAATTTTTGATATAGCAATATAATCATAAACACGATAAAATTTATGGCAAATTTGGATCTCGCCCAGTACGGCATCAAAGATGTGAAGAACGTCATCTACAACCCCTCATATGAGGATCTTCACAAGTATGAAATCGACCCCAGCCTCACAGGCTACGAAAAAGGTCAAGAGACAGAGCTCAACGCAATCAACGTAATGACAGGTGTTTACACCGGCCGCAGCCCTAAAGATAAATACTTGGTGAAGGACGCTACAAGCGAAAACACAGTATGGTGGACTTCAGAAGAATATAAGAACGACAACAAACCTATCACACCCGAGGTTTGGAGCAAACTCAAAGAGAAAGCTGTGAAAGAGCTCAGCAACAAGACTCTCTTTGTAGTAGACTGCTACTGCGGTGCCAACCCTGCTACTCGCCTTAAAGTTCGTTTCATCGTTGAGGTGGCTTGGCAAGCTCACTTCGTTACCAACATGTTTATCCGTCCTTCAAAAGAGGAACTCGCTGACTTCACTCCCGACTTCGTAGTGTTCAACGCTTCAAAAGCTAAAGTGGAAGACTACAAAGAGCTCGGCCTCAACAGCGAAACTGTGGTAGCTTTCAACCTCACCGACAAAGAGCAAATCATCCTCAACACTTGGTATGGTGGCGAAATGAAGAAAGGTATGTTCTCAATGATGAACTACTTCAACCCCCTGCGCGGCATCGCTTCAATGCACTGCTCAGCTAACACCAACCAAGAAGAGACTTCAACAGCTATCTTCTTCGGCCTCTCAGGCACAGGTAAAACTACTCTTTCTACCGACCCGAAACGTAAACTCATCGGCGACGATAGGAATTAGAACTCCTCTGGCTCTCGCTGCGCATCTGTCAGGAGATGGCCCAGAT
>CAYVAK010000067.1:9364-10799 GCA_964448425.1 uncultured Sangeribacter sp. | reverse complement strand
GCCACAAGCTGGGCATCCCCGCCAAGACTCGCCACAACGAGGTGGCTCCCAACCAATTTGAGCTCGCTCCTATATTTGAAGAAGCCAACCTGGCCAACGACCACAACCTCCTGCTCATGTCGCTCATCTCCGAAGTAGCCAAGCGTCACAACTTCCGTGTGCTGCTCCACGAGAAACCGTTTGCAGGCATCAACGGCTCAGGTAAGCATAACAACTGGAGCCTCGGCACCGACAAAGGTGTGCTCCTCTTCTCGCCCGGCAAGACCCCGGAAAGCAACCTCCAGTTTATCACCTTTGTAGCCAACGTTATGGCTGCCGTTCAGCGCCACAACGCCCTGATTAAGGCCTCTATTGCTTCGGCTACCAACGCCCACCGCCTTGGTGCCAACGAGGCGCCGCCGGCCATCATCTCAATGTTCCTCGGCTCGCAGCTCAGCGCTGTGCTCCGCAAAGTGGAGGAGAGCGAAAGCACCGGCAAACTCACTGTGAAAGGCAAAGAGGAGATGAATCTCGACCTGGCTCAGATTCCCGAAATCCTTGTCGACAACACCGACCGCAACCGCACCAGCCCCTTCGCCTTCACCGGCAATAGATTTGAATTCCGTGCCGTGGGTTCATCGGCCAACTGCGCTTCTGCCATGATAGCCCTCAACGCTGCTGTGGCCGACCAGCTCAACCAATTTGCCGACAAAGTGAACGCCGCTGTGGCTCAAGGCTCTGAGCTCGAAGATGCTATCTGGAATGAGGTGCGCTCCCTCCTTATCTACTCTCGCAACATCCACTTCGACGGCAACGGCTATTCCGACGAATGGAAAGAGGAAGCCGCTCGCCGTGGCCTCGATGTGGAGACCTCTGCTCCCCTCATGTACGACGCTTACACCCGCCCCGAGAGCGTGGATATGTTTGCCCGCACAGGCGTCTTCAACAATGTTGAGATTCTGGCCCGCAACGAGGTGAAATGGGAAATGTACACCAAAAAAATTCAGATTGAAGCTCGTGTGCTCGGCGACCTGGCCATCAACCATATCATCCCCGCCGCCACTCGCTATCAGAGCATGCTCCTGGATAATGTCTACAAAATCAAAGAGCTCTTCAAAGGCGACAAAGCCGACAAGATTGCAAGCCAAGACCTGGCATCAATCGAAGCCATCTCCGACCATATAGCTGTGATACGCAGCGAGGTTGAGGCTATGATTAATGCTCGCAAAGTGGCAAATGTGATTGAGGATGCCCGCAGTAAAGCCATTGAATATCACGACAATGTGGTGCCCTCGATGGAGGTGATTCGCTACCACATAGACAAGCTTGAGCTCATGGTCGACAACGAGATTTGGCCCTTGCCCAAGTATCGTGAGATGCTCTTCATAAGATAATATAAAGTTTGTCCTATAAATTGAAAGAGGCAGTGTCGGTTATCTCCGACGCCGCCTCTTTT
>CAYVAK010000067.1:0-9264 GCA_964448425.1 uncultured Sangeribacter sp. | reverse complement strand
TTTGTCCTATAAATTGAAAGAGGCAGTGTCGGTTATCTCCGACGCCGCCTCTTTTTTCGTATCCGCTATGGGTTAGAAGCGGTGTTTCTTCGGCGGTTTCTGTTGCCGGCGGGCTTGGTTGCGGCCGACGGGTTGCGGTCCTGGGTATAGCTTGGCGAGGATGTCGGGGCGACCGAGACGCTTGAGGGCGTCGGTGATGCCGCGGCGCTCCTTGGGCTCATACCAGAAGAAGAATCGGCGCTGTGCCAGCTTGTCTTGAGCGGTGTGAGCGGTGTAGACTCGCTCTCCGGTGTAGGGGTGATAGCCGGTGTAGTAGATTTCTGTGGCCAAGGTCATGGGGGTGGGGGTGAAGTCTTGCACTTGCTCCAGGTGGAAGTCGAGCTCTTTGGTCTCGGCAGCCAGCTCTGCCATATCTTCTTCGCAGCAGCCGGGGTGGGAGCTGATGAAGTAGGGTATGAGTTGCTGTCGCAGGCCGGCTTGGGCATTGACCTTGTCGAATATGCGCTTGAATTTATGAAACAGCTTGAAAGAGGGTTTCCTCATGAAGTTGAGCACCTTGTCGGAGGTGTGTTCGGGAGCCACTTTCAGTCGGCCGCTCACATGGTGTTCAATCAGTTCGCGGTTGTAGCGTTGATTCACTGCGTCAATCTCGGGGTTGCCCGAGGGGGCCATCGAAAGGTCGTAGCGCACGCCGCTGCCTATAAACGATTTCTTGACAAGGGGAATGCGGTCTACAGCATGATATATATCGAGCAGGCGGCTGTGGTCGTTGTTGAGGTTGGCGCAAGGTTTGGGGTGGAGGCAAGAGGGGCGTGCGCACTTCTTGCAGATGTTAAGGTCGCGGCCACCCATGGCATACATATTGGCCGAGGGGCCGCCGAGGTCGGAGATGTAGCCTTTGAAGTCGGCCATCTGAGTCACCGCTTTGACCTCGCGCATAATCGATTCTTTGGAGCGTGAGGCTATGAATTTGCCTTGGTGGGCTGAGATGGTGCAGAAGGCGCAACCGCCAAAGCAGCCTCGGTGCATGCACACAGAGTGGCGAATCATCTCGTAGGCCGGGATGGTCTTGCCCTTATATCGAGGGTGGGGCAGGCGTGTGTAGGGCAGGTCGAACGAGGCATCGATCTCTTGGGAGGTCATGGGTGGGTACATGGGATTGATCTTAATCCAGCGGCCACCGGTGCGTTGCCATATCACTCGGCCGGCATATTTGTTTGATTCCTCTTCCACATGGCGGAAATTGAGCGCTTGCAACTTCTTGTTTTTCAGACACTCTTCGTAGGAGTGAAGAGTGATGTCGGCCTCGGCGGGGGTGTATATGCCCTCAGGGGCAGAGGTGTCGGGGGCTATGTCGGGGCAGATGAAAGCCGTTTGAGGCAGGTCGGTGATGTCGCTGATTTTCTCGCCGGCGTCGAGGCGGCGGGCTATCTCCACAGTGGTGCGTTCGCCCATGCCGTAGACAATCATGTCGGCGGGGGCATCGGCCAGGATGGAGGGGCGCAGCCTGTCTTGCCAATAGTCGTAGTGGCTCACACGGCGCAGCGAAGCCTCGATGCCGCCGGCCACAACGGGTGTGTCGGGGAAAAGCTCTTTGAGAATCTTGGAGTAGACTATGGTGGGATAGTCGGGACGGGCACCGTGACGGCCGCCGGCGGTGTAGGCATCGTCGTGGCGCAGACGTCGGTTGGCGGTGTAGTGGTTCACCATAGAGTCCATGGCGCCGGCCGAGACTCCGAAGAAGAGGCGCGGGGCACCCAACTTCTTGAAGTCGCGCAAGTCGTCGCGCCAATTGGGTTGCGGCACCAGAGCCACCTTAAATCCGGCGGCCTCCAGGCATCGGCCTATCACTGCGGCGCCGAAAGAGGGGTGGTCCACATATGCGTCGCCTGAAAACAGAATGATGTCGGCCTGCTGCCAGCCTTTGCGCTCCATCTCATCTTTGGAGGTGGGCAGAAACGCGTCGCGCGCAGGGTAGGAGGGTTGTTGAGGGGTGTGGTGAGCGGGGTTGCCGGTTCTCTCACCCGGAAATATTTTGCGTTTATCCATTTGTGGGCGTGTAAGTGGGGTCGATCTCTTTCAGACGGTCTTCCAGGGCGATAAACTCATCGCGCAGCCTGGCCGCTTCAATAAATTCCATGTTTTTGGCCGCCTTAATCATGTCGGCCTTCACGCGTTGCATATTGCCACGCAGGGCCTCGGGATTGCTCACAAGATAGGGCGCAATCGGGTCGGCTGCAAGTGTGGGCGTGTGTTCTTCTTCTATGTATGGGCGGGGCCCTGCTTGGCTCTGACGGGCTCTGCCGGCGGTAGATGCGCCGGTGCCGAAGCCGGCGGCTTGAGGCTTGCTCTCGCCGCCTTTATTGTAGAGCTCTTCAAAGTCGGCCGCCATAGTCTCTTTCACTATCGGGGCGGGTATGATGCCGTGTTCGCGGTTATACTGCATCTGCTTCTCGCGGCGGCGCTGAGTCTCATCGATGGTGAGCTGCATCGACTCGGTGATTTTGTCGGCATACATAATCACCTTTCCGTTGACATTGCGGGCGGCTCTACCGGCGGTCTGTGTCAGCGAGCGGTGGTTGCGCAGGAAACCCTCTTTGTCGGCATCCAGGATAGCCACCAGGCTCACTTGTGGCAGGTCTAAGCCTTCGCGAAGCAGGTTCACACCGATTATCACATCGTAGATGCCGGCGCGCAGATTGTCGAGGATTTTGATTCGCTCCAGAGTGTCTACGCCGCTGTGTATGTAGGCCGTCTTCAGCCCCATGCCACGCAGATATTCATCGAGCTCCTCGGCCATGCGCTTGGTCAGGGTGGTGACCAGCACACGCTCATTGCGCTCTATGCGGAGGTTGATTTCCTCCATAAGGTCGTCAATCTGATTGAGAGAGGGGCGCACTTCAATCTCGGGGTCGAGCAGTCCGGTGGGGCGGATGATTTGCTCCACCACCACACCTTCGCTCCGGTTGAGCTCATAGTCGGCCGGAGTGGCGCTCACATACACCACCTGAGGGGTGAGCTTCTCAAACTCCTCGAAGCGCAGCGGACGGTTGTCGATGGCAGCCGGCAGGCGGAAGCCATACTCCACCAGATTCATCTTGCGCGACAGGTCGCCGCCGTTCATAGCCCTGATTTGGGGCACAGTGACGTGGCTCTCGTCTATGAAGCACACGAAGTCGTTGGGGAAATAGTCCAGAAGACAGAAGGGGCGTGACCCCGGGTCGCGACCGTCGAAATATCGTGAATAATTCTCAATGCCGGGACAAGTGCCCACCTCCTTAATCATCTCCATGTCGTAGGTCACTCGCTCATAGAGGCGTTGTGCCTCCAGCTCGCGGCCCTCCTTGCGGAAGAATTCCGTTTGAGTGCCCAGGTCTACAGCTATCTGCGAGAGTGCTGAGGCGGTGCGCTCTTTTGAGGTTACAAAAATATTGGCCGGGTAGATTTTAAAGCCCTCAAAGTTCTCAATCACTTCGTGGCTCACAGGGTCGACAGTCTGAATCCTTTCAATCTCGTCGCCCCAGAATATCACCCTGAGCTGAATCTCTTCAAACGACAGTTGGATGTCGACGGTGTCGCCCTTCACACGGAATTGGCCGCGCTGCGGGTCGATGTCGCTGCGGTTGTAGAGCGAGTCTACGAGTCGCCTAAGGAAGGCATTGCGACTTATCTGTTGGCCGCATTTAATCTCAATCACACTCTGATTGAAGTCTTGGGGGTTGCCCATGCCATAGATGCAGCTCACCGACGAAATCACCACAATGTCGCGACGGCCCGAAAGGAGCGCAGCGGTGGTGGCAAGTCGCAACTTATCTATCTGCTCATTGATGAGCAGGTCTTTCTCAATGTATTTGTCTTGGCCCGGAATGTAGGCTTCCGGCT
Source organism: uncultured Sangeribacter sp. (assembly GCA_964448425.1). Taxonomy (GTDB): domain Bacteria; phylum Bacteroidota; class Bacteroidia; order Bacteroidales; family Muribaculaceae; genus Lepagella. Next base: position 5,382 of record CAYVAK010000067.1, on the reverse strand, counting down.
GGTAATAGTCGTAGTAGCTCACAAAATATTGCACCGAATTTTCGGGGAAGAAGCTCTTGAATTCGGTGTAAAGTTGAGCGGCAAGAGTCTTATTGTGGCTGAGAATCAGAGCCGGACGGTGCACCTGCTCAATGACATTAGCCATAGTAAAGGTCTTGCCCGAGCCGGTGACACCGAGCAGAATCTGCGATTGCTCACCGGCGAGAAGCCCTTGAGAAAGCTGCTTGATAGCTTCCGGCTGGTCGCCTGTCGGCGCATAGTGAGATGACAATTTAAAATCCATTGAGATGCCAAAGTTTAATCTACAAAGTTAGCAAATTTTTTCGCAATACCAAACAGCCGGCCCACCCGCCCGCAGCCATAAAAACATATATGCTTGTCTGTTTGTGAGAAAATTTCTCGCAAAACACTATGCAGTGTGAGATATTATGATTATCTTTGCGCGACACAACGACCATGAACCATGTTAGTAAACTTTACATTTAAGAACTTTCGCTCATTTAGAGATGAACGGACGCTCAGTATGGAGGCAGCCTCGATTCAAGAATTGAGGCAGTCTGTTGTCCATAAGTATAAATATAGCTTGCTGCCGGCCGCTGTAATTTACGGCGCTAACTCAAGTGGCAAAAGCAATGTCTTGAAAGCCTTATTGACTATGCGACAAGTCTTGATAGACAGCGTCAGATTAAATCCAAATGATGAGTTGGATTTTAAGCCATTTCTATTGGATAACGTTTCCTCAAAAGAGCCAACCTCATTTGAGATTCAATTCTTGCAAGATGAAGCGTTGTACAGATACGGATTTGACTATAACAGCACTCAGATTTGTAAAGAGTGGCTCTATGAGAAAAAGAAGGGCCAACGTGAATATGCCTTATTCCTAAGAGCCGATAATGAGTTTGAGGTGTCTCATACACGTTTTGCGGAAGGACTGGGCAAAGAATCAGCCACACCTGCCAATCGGCTCTTCCTTTCGTTGGTGGCTCAACTAAATGGAGCTAAATCGATGCGCCTGCTTGAGTGGTTTCATCACTGCAACTATATTTCCGGATTGAGTAGCCATGAATATGAAGGCTTTACCCTGAGAATGTTCAACGAAAAACTCGACGGGTATGAGCAGGCTCTTGACTTTTTCCATCACACACAGTTAGGCTTTAACAACCTTATTGTGACCGAAAAACCTATTTCGGAAGATGCTATTATGGATAACAAATCTATTCCGAAAGTAATGCGCCCCAAACTTATTGAACAATTGAAAGGCAAGGTGTTCGTTGAAGCTAAAACCACGCATAACATTTATGACGAACAAGGAAACATTCAAACTACCGCCAGCTTCGATAAAGATGAAATGGAGTCGGAAGGAACAAAAAAAATAATTGAAATGTCAGGTCCTATTTTCGACACCCTCAAGTTGGGTAAGCTATTGATTATAGATGAGCTGGACGCTAAACTGCATCCGTTGCTCACTCGCTGCATCCTTCAATTATTCATGGATCCGGATACAAATCCGAATGGAGCCCAACTTATTTTTGCTACACACGACACTAATTTGCTGAATCTAAACTATCTACGCCGTGACCAGATTTGGTTCACTGAGAAAGATGAAACGGAAGCTTCCGACCTCTACTCCTTAGTTGAGTTTAAGGATGAGAGCGGCGATAAGGTCAGAAATGACCGTAGCATACAGAAAGATTACATCAATGGCCGCTATGGGGCAATCCCGTTTTTTAGTTAAAGCAGAATGACATGGGACTATTGCCAAAACACAAGATAGAAGCCCTCAAGCGTGAAAAGCGTGAGGCTAAAGCGGCCAAGAAGCGTAAGGAGAATACACGTTCCAAGATAGTAAGATTCCTTATAGTGTGTGAAGGAGAACGCACAGAACCCAATTACTTCCAATCGCTGGTTCAGAATAGATATTCTGAGGTTAGAGAAGAGAAAATTTTGGGTGAAGGACGTGCGACATGTGCATTGGTTAAGTGTACAGCTCAAATCAAGGAAAAGCTGGAACGTCGACGCCATTTGCCATTTGACAGGGTGTGGGTTGTATTCGACAAAGATGATTTCAACGATTTCAATGAAGCTATTAATTTGGCCGCGAGTTATGGATTTGAATCTGCATGGAGCAATGAAGCATTCGAGCTATGGTACTTATTGCATTTCCAATATTTGGATGCTGCCATCAGTCGTCGTGACTATATAGAAAAGTTGCAACTTGAGATACGAAAGCATCCCGGCTACGAAAACTACGTGTATAAAAAGAACAATCAAAACATGTATCAACTGCTCTCGAGCATTGGAAATGAGGAATTGGCAAAACGAAGTGCAATTCGTCTTCGTGAATACTTTGAAGGAGATTCTGATTATAAAGAACACAAACCCTGTACAACTATTGATTTACTGGTTTCTGAACTTGAGGACCCTGCTAAATTGCTTGAAACATGACTACTATGGTGCGAGAGGCTAAAATGGAAGATTTGGCGGCGATAATGTCGATTTATGAATCGGCACGAAGGTTTATGCGCTCGCGTGGCAATGCCACTCAATGGGTGAACGGCTATCCTGCAGAGGAGCTAATACGCCGGGATATAGCCTCCGGTCATTGCTTTGTGGGCACCGACGATGCCGGCAAGGTGCTCTATGTCTTTGCCTTTATCATCGGCGCCGACCCCACTTATCAGACCATTGAAGATGGCGCCTGGCTTAACGAACTCCCCTATGGCACTATCCATCGCCTCGCCTCATCGGGCGCCGCCACCGGTGTGCTGCGGAGCTGCTTGGACTTCTGCCTGGAGCAAATACCCGAAATAAGGGTCGACACTCACGCCGACAATGCCCCGATGCGTCGGGCTGTGGAGCAAGCCGGCTTCACGCGTTGCGGCATAATCCATGTGGCCGACGGCACTCCCAGAATTGCCTACCAATACCGCAGCGAAAGCGCCTACGGGAGCTATCGGTCTCTGCGCCTTCGTTTCCGGGCCTTGGCCAATGAGGCGAATGCGGCGCAGATGGCTGCCTATATGAGAAATCAATTTAAATTCTATGGCATCAAGGCCGAAGCGCGCAAGGCTGTTTGCAAAGAGCTGATAAAGGCTCACAGGATGGCCGGCAGCGTAGACTGGCAGCTGCTCGATTTCTGCTTCGATGATGAACATCGCGAATTTCAATACTTTGTGCTCGATTATCTTAAATCGCTGAAGAAGTTTTTGACATTCAGCGACATACCTCGACTTTATCGCTACATCAAGAATAAGCAGTGGTGGGACACAATCGATGGCCTTGACCGTGTGATTGGTAGCATTGCATTTACCGACCCTCGGGTGAATGAGCTGATGCTCGAATGGTCTACCGACAGCGATTTCTGGATTCGCCGTGTGGCCATCGACCATCAAATAGGGCGTCGGGAAAAGACCGACCCGCAGCTCCTTGCGGCTATCCTGGTGAGCAATTTCGGCAGTCGCGAGTTTTTCATCAACAAAGCGATAGGGTGGAGCCTGCGCGAGTATTCCAAGACAAATCCGCAATGGGTGAGAATATTCATAGAGCGGCATCGCGCCAATATGTCGTCGCTGAGCATCCGCGAAGCCTCCAAATACCTCTAATCTGCGATTTTAATCCCCCGAATAGCCCAAACTCCTCCAATCAGCCAATTAAAATATCGATTTCTGCGATTTTAATTGCTCATTTAAACTTAAAAGCTTGGGCGTGGGAGCTTGCGGGCTGTTGGTGATTTGCAGATTGTTTTTTAATTTTGCAGTATCAAATCTAAAGATTCTATTATAACTATGACACAACTGAATAAGAAAGTGATGGAGCGTTTCGTGGACTTCATCAACACCGCTGACATTGAAATTGGTAAGGAGGTGCTCTCCAACGAAGCAATATTTTATGCGCCGGTGTCGCCCGAGCCGCTCAAAGGCTACGAGGGCTATATGACTATCATCAATATGATGCGCAGCGGGTTGCCCGATGTGCAGTGGAAAGCTGAGGAGATGATTGCCGAGGACGACAACGTGGTGGTGCGCTACACCATGACTGCTACCCACTCCAAAGATTTTATGGGTATCCCCGCCACCAACAAAAAGATTTCAATCACCTGCCTGAACATCTACCGTTTCAAGGATGGCAAGATTGTGGGCGAGGTTGGTATGCCCGACCTCTTTGGCTTGCTCGGCCAGATTGGCGCCTTCAACAGATAAGAGGCGGTTGCGACATGGCTAAACGGCTGATGCTGTGACTAATCTGCGAAAAAGGTAAATTTATAGGCAAAATGTGAAATCCATATGTGAGATTAAGGTGCTAAATTTGTGGCATGAAAATAAAACTAATTGCGGCCTCGCTCGCATTAACAATGACTATAATGGCAAACGCACAAAACCCTACGAAGCTCACTGAAATAGCTTCCGAAATAAATCAAACGGCCGGACGCGCTCAGCTTGGCGAGTTCGCCCCTAAATTTGCAGAACTAAACGACGATGTGCTCTTCGGCCAAGTGTGGAGCCGCACCGACCGCCTCGCCTTGCGCGACCGCAGTCTGGTGACAGTCACAGCCCTGGTGAGCAGTGGCATAATCGACTCCTCGCTGAAATTCCACCTCATGGAGGCGAAAAATAACGGCATCACTCGCACCGAGATTGCCGAGATTCTCACTCATGTGGCCTTCTATGCCGGATGGCCTAAGGCCTGGGGCGCATTCCGCCTTGCCACCGAGGTGTGGGCCGACGATACCGATGCTTCCGATGCTCGCCAAGAGTTTGAGCAGGACATGATTTTCCCAATCGGCAGCCCCAACACCGCTTACGCAAAATATTTCATCGGCAACAGCTACTTGGCTCCGATCTCCACTGAGCAGCTTGGCATCTACAATGTGACCTTCGAGCCCGGATGCCGCAACAATTGGCACATTCACCACGCCACCAAGGGTGGGGGACAGCTGCTCATTTGTGTGGCCGGCTACGGATGGTATCAAGAGGAAGGTAAGCCGGCTCGCAAACTTCAACCCGGCGATGTGGTAAACATTCCCGCCAATGTGAAGCACTGGCACGGCGCCGCCGCCGATAGCTGGTTTGCTCACCTTGCGGTGGAAATTGAGGGCGAAAACTGCTCCAACGAGTGGTGTGAACCTGTCACCGACAGTGAATATAGGAATCTATAAGCGCGGGGAAAACGTATTATTCGGCCAAGCCATATAGACTCCTTTTAATAACGCAAACGAGGGTGTGCCAAAATTCATAGGCACACCCTCGTTTTGTTTATCGGTGCCCTTGCGCCCTTGCGCGGATGCGGGTGCGGGGCGGATTTTGCAGGTGTCGGTGAATTTTGGCGCGTTGGCTGATTGGTTATTTACGAAAAACCCATCTTTGACAGTTAAATCTCAAGATA
>CAYVAK010000066.1:0-11265 GCA_964448425.1 uncultured Sangeribacter sp. | reverse complement strand
TCTTCTACGATATTGAGACCCCCTACGATGATTCTTACTCAGTGCTCTTCTTCGAGTGTTATCCCTCGCAGGCATCTATAGAGGCACGATCTAACGATGAAGGTAGTGCCGCTTATTATCTGCCCAAAATCAGTGAGGTAGGCGACGAGTCGCTTCAAGTTGCCAAGGTAGAGGTTAAGCGATTCACTGAATATGATTGGGAGGCGGCCACTGTCCTCTCCTTGGAGCCGAAAGAGCGCCCCTCGATTGCTGACTTTAATGATTGGATTCTCTCTGCCGTAGATGGCGCCACAGCCGAAGGCATGCTGCCCGACACCTCCACCTTCTATTATGGCAAATACTACTACACTCTAAATATCGAACTCGCATACCCTGATTCAGAGCCAACAGCCTCTTTGTCAGCTCAGTCTGATATGGTGAGTATCACCACCGGTTTGCCGCAGTTTGTGGTCAAACCTTACCAAGTGTTTAGCAGTGATAGTGAAGCATATGAAGATATACTGCTTAATTCTAATATTTATCTTTTGGATCCTGAAACTCATAAAGTAGTGGCTGCATTAAATAGATATGGATATGAGAGTTCATTCAATTATTCAACATATGATGCAACTAATAATAAATACGTATGTTTGATAAGACACAAGATACGTCCGGAAGATATGTCGGAAGATGACTTGAATGTTGATTTTGATTCGCTATATATGGACGATGAGGGAACCAAAATACTACTATATCCCAAGTTGATTTATATTAGTGACCCCTTGCCCGATTTTAAGTATAAGTTTTTGGGCTATAGCCTTGATAAAGAAAATTGGTATAGACTCAATGAGCTTGAAGATGGCAGGTTTATTTTCTCAGACTACTCTTATGTCGAGCAGCCAAATGATGGTTCGGATAGATATTTCGATGAGAGCTCATTTTATGACACATATTCCTTGATTAATGCTGCAAAAGATTCGGATAATGAATACTTGAAGGCCTTGAGGCAGAGAGTGCCTTATAGGAATATTAGTGACACAAATGAGGTTACTTTCTACCTGAAATATCTTGGTGAGCCTACCGAAGATGACCCCGAACCGGAAATTATCATTGAGTCGAATCCGGTGACCATTAAGCCTTGGTTGCCCTCGCCAATTCTCGATAAAGATCTGCCGCCCCTGATTGGCTCGTGTGGTACTGCCCTTATGCGTTACCCGCATAAGCGTTCAAGCGATACATGGGCTGATTTGATAGGCAACACTTATTCCTCTTATGAAGAAGCCTTGAATGCATACAATGAGTCTATAGAGGAGTGCAAGGATGAAGCCATCGATTTCGAGTACAATCTTTCCGACACACAGCAATATCAGCTTCCCGATGCACATTTTTATGCTGTGGGTTATCAGATGGGAGCAAAAATGGCGCAGCTTGCCAACTCTACATATTCTACTGTGCCCGACATAGACCAGTATTACGGCTACGATCTCATATATAATGAGCATTATGTAGACGATTCGGAAGTGTTTGGCGCACGAGTGCCCATCTACGACCATTCATGGAATTACGCTCCCGACTTTAATACCTCGGATGATGGATATACATGTATGGTTCACAATCCATTTGAACTTACCGAGGATAATGAACCGAAAAAGCTTGAGCTAAAACCACATACATTTAATTTTGTGGAGGGCGAGGAGTATTACGACGAAGAGACCGACGAGACTTCCACCCGCAACCGGCTGAATATCGTTGACTCGCTTTATCCTGATTGCAAGACCATATACGATTGGGAAGATGTGTCGATGCCGCTGATTAGCTTAGACTTCAGTGCGCCGGAATTGTCGGGCACTATCTATCGCGGTTTCTCCTACGATGAATCTACTGCCCGCTACACTCCATTCCTTGTGATAGAGGGTCTCAAGATTGTTGATGAGCCGGAGTCGTACGTTCGCAATGCCTCTACCGGCGAAGCGGTAATCACCATGCAGCATGGTTCGGCCAGCGACTATTACTTGGTGACTATCGGCTCCGAGTCCAACACCCTCTATTCCGAGGTGCTTAGCGGTGCTCAGCTTGTGGGCGGCGATGGCGTTAGCTTCTCCGCTTATGGCGACCCCGTCACCTGGTATGCCGAAATGTATGAGCAGGGCACCTTCTCCGATGTCTCGGTTAAGGTTCAGCCGCTTTATCCATTTGCGTATATGTCTTCTAAGTGGTCGTATAGCGCTGAGACTTCCAGACCGAAGAAATCTATGATTGTTTACGATATCGCTGCGCATAACAAGCACTTCCCGGTGGCGCTTGGCGAAGAGTTTACCGTCGTGCCCGGTGCCGTGGCTGAGATTTCCGAGATTGCTACCGAGGTAAATCCCATCAGCGAGGAGGGCATTGGATATGCCAAGGCCGGCAAAGGCTTCATTGAGGTCAACGGCCGCAATGTGAGCATCTACAATCTCGCAGGCAGCTGTGTGGCCACCGGCGACGGTGTACACTATCTCGACCCCGGTGTCTATCTGGTGCGCTACTCCGGAAAAACCGCTAAGCTCATGGTGCAATAATCACCCGTCAAACTGATAATGCAAAAAAAGTAAAAGAACCGGAATCTGTCCGCCGTGGCGGACGATTTTCGGAGGAATAAGAAGAATGGAATACGATCACTTTCTTTATAGATGAACTAATCAAGTTCCTCTAAGGTGCAAATCGCCCCCTCTCTCCTCTTTTTAATTTTGATGTTAATGTTAGAATAGATTTTGAGATCTATGAATGTTTAAGAAGTTAATTGAAAATACTTAAAGGTGGCCCCACAAAACGCCTTTAAGACGGAAAAGTCGCCCCGTGAGGAGCGGCTTTTTTGCGTTTGTACTTGCGTTTGTCTCGGGGTGTGTGAGTGGTGATTAGCTGTGCGGACGCGCGGCGATTAGCTGTGTGGGTGAGGGGTGAAGTGGGGGTGGTGGTTGAGGAGCTCGGTGCGGAGGCGGCTACGGTCCAGGTGCACGTAGAGCTCGGTGGTGGAGAGATTTTCGTGGCCCAACATCTCTTGGATGGCTCGCAGGTTGGCGCCCCCTTCGAGCAGGTGGGTGGCGAAGGAGTGGCGCATGGTGTGTGGGCTCACCACTTTCTTAATGCCGGCGCGCTCGGCGGCGTCGCGGATTATGTAGAACACCATTACGCGCGAGAGCTTGCGGCCGCGGCGGTTGAGAAATAGGATGTCTGCGCTGTCATCTTTTATGTCGAGGAGCTCGCGCTCTATAAGGTATAGTTTGATGTTTTCCACCGCTACGGGCGATAGTGGCACTATGCGCTGTTTGGCGCCTTTGCCCTCCACTATGATGTATTGTTCGTCAAGGAATGTGCGGCTCAGTGAGAGGTTGCAGAGCTCGCTCACCCGCAGACCGCTGCCGTAGAGTGTCTCCACGATGGCGCGGTTGCGTTGGCCTTCGGCCTTTGTCATGTCGATGGCGGCTATCAGGGCGTCTATCTCGCTCACACTCAGCACGTCGGGCAGATGTTTTGCTCTTGTGGGCCCGTCGATGAGTTCCAGGGGGTAATAGTCCATATAGCCTTCGAGCTCCAGGAAGTGATAGAAGGAGCCTATTCCGGCGAAGATGCGTCCTTGCGAGGTGGAGGCTATGCCCATTTCGTGGAGCTGGAGCAGAAACTCTTCTATGTCGAGTTGGGTGGCGCGTTGCGGCTCTATCTCTTTTTGTGCCAGGAAGGTGAGCAGATGGTCTACGTCGCGGCTGTAGGCCAGCTGTGTGTTGAGCGACATGGAGCGCTCCAACTTCAGATAGTTGAGGAAGTCGCGCTTCACCAAGGCGATATCTTTCATGGGGCGTGTGTTGCTGCCTTCCATAGCTTAATGAGGGGGTGTTAGATTAGGGCTACGGCGATGTTTTGAGTGGTGACGCGTGTGGAGCTGATGGCTATCAGCACTTCGCGGTTGTGGAGCACCCAGCCTCCGGGCATCGTTTGCAGATAGGCGGGGAGGGCGAAGCCTCGGGTGCCTTGCAGGTGGCTGTTGTTGCCTCCCAAGATTACCAGAGTATGTCCGGGCCGACTCATGGCGGCAGCCAGCTCGTTGGCGAGGCTCTCTGCTGTGGCGGTAGTGGTGACAATAAGTTGGTGCTTCGTGCCCTGGGGCTCTCCTTGGGGCAGCTCTTGGCTGATTACAGTGCGGGAGTCGGCCAGCCTGATAGCCTCACTGATGGAGGCGTGGAGGTCGGCGGTGCATGTGGCCGTTTGGGGAGCCATCCGAGCTGTGAGGCGGAATATGAGAGCTGCTTGGCGGCGCACCCGGCCCGGGGCGTCGGTGAGTCCCCAACGCAGTCGGTCTTCCTCGTAGTAGCGGCAGGAGCGGTGTCCTGCCAGGTCGTGGAGGAGCATAAAGGCAAAGGGGGAATGGATGCCAAACCCCCTTTTATGTCGCTGGCGCCGTATATAGTCGGCTAGTTTCATTCTTTTAATTACGCTTGCTGATTGTCGTTGTTGTTCTCCCTTTTCTCCTCTTTCGCTGTGGCTTTGCGGCTGCGGATAGCTCTGACCACCACAAACACCAGTGCGGCCACGCAGGCCACGTAGATGAGGTTCACAGCCACTATACTGATGGTGTTGGTGACGTTGAGCGACTCGGGATTGAAGCTGAACTCAATGCTGTGTTCGCCCTTGGGCACTCTTATGGCGCGCAGAATATAGTCTACGCGGCCTATCTCTGTGGGCTTGCCGTCTACAGTAGCTTTCCAGCCCCAGGGGAAGTAGACTTCGCTGAACACTGCTATGCCGCCTTGCGCCGATTTGGCGTGGTAGGTGAGGCGGTTGGGCGCATAGGTGGTCTCAAATATGGTGTCGCCCGGGGCCTTGGGAGTGGCCTTGCCCAGGGTTGCGCTAAACTTCTTGTCGGCCACAGCATTGTTGTAGGCGTCAAGGTCGTTGAGGGCATCCATCTCGGCGTTGGGGGTGTCGACATATTTGATGTTGCTCACCCACCAGGCGTTGCCGTAGGCTTCGGGGTTCTCCTGATAGCTTATGGCGGTTTGGCCCGATTCATCTTGTGTGGGGGCAATTATATATTTGGTGTTCACCATGTTGAAGGCGGTGGGGTTGCCTTTCTGGAGTTGGTGTTCCAGGAAGTCGTTGTAGCGGGTGAGCTTTGCAGCGTGGTAGCCGCCCACCGATTTGTGGAAGAATGAGGCGCGATGGTCGCCAAGGCCGCGAGTGAGGTCGGCCACGCGATAGTTCATTGCGGTGTCGGCGAGGATGGCGCGGTCGGCGTCGGTCATTTCAAACATCTCTTCGTTGTCTTGGGGCGCGGTGAAGTTGGCTGAATCCACATAGCGTTTGTTGATAGCGAAGAGGTCGATGAGTATGAGCGCTGTGACGGCACCCACATAAGCGGCTTTGCTCTTGATGCGCTTTGTGAGGTAGAGCCAAGTGAAGCCCAGACCAATGAGCAGGAACCAGAATGAGCGCCAAGCGTCGGCGCTGACAAGGCCCAGACGGGCATCCTTGACGGCGTTGAGGAGCTGCGCAAAGTAGGCGTCTTGGTAGAGGCCGTTCTCCTCAATAAATTCGCGCTCCATGACGCTGAAGCCGTCGCCCATCAGAGAGGGGAAGATGGCCAGCAGCAGGCACACCGCCAGCATGATGCCGCCGGTGAGGGTGAAGGCGCGTTTATGTGTGGTGTAGAAGTCGTCGGTGGTGAGGATTTTGTGGAGTGCCACCATCGCAAACACCGGCAGGGTGAACTCGGCCACCACCAGAATGGAGGCCACGGTGCGGAAGCGCGAGTAGAAGGGCACATAGTCGATGAATAGCTGAGTGAGCCATCCGAAGTTGTGGCCCAGCGCCAGCAGCACGGTCAGCGCTGTGACTGCCAGCAGGCACCATTTCATGCGTCCTTTCCACACCACGCAGCCCAGCGCAGCCAGGAAGAGCAGGAAGGCACCCACGTAGACGGGACCGTTGGTCATGGGCTGATTGCCGAAGTATTCGCGGAAGTTGGATTGGAGCACCTGAGTCTGCTGCTCGTCGAGCTCGTCGATGGCTTTGCAGTCTACTCCGGTGAAGTCTTTGGGCGCATTTTCGCCGCCCACGGGCTTGATGGAGGCGCCGCCCTTGGCGTTGGGCACCAGGAAGGTGAGTAGCTCATCGCCGCCGTAGCTCCACTGGGTGATGTATTCAAATCCGGCACCTTGGTCGGCCGATTGCTCTGCTGTGGCTTTAGGGTCGACAATCTCTGTGGCCTTGCCTCTCACGGTCTCTTTGGTGTATTGCGCGGTGTTGTAAAGGCTTGCAATGTTGGCACCGAAGGCCAGCGCGCCGCCTACCAGCACAGCGGCAGTGGCTATGCACCATTTCTTGAGCTCGTGGCGCTTAATTGCTGTGAGCAGGAACCCAATCACAATGGCTGCTTCCACCATCATGAAATAGTAGGTCATTTGAATGTGGTTGCCGAGCAGCTGAAGGGCTCCGAAGAGGGCTGTGAGCGCCAATCCGCCGAGGTATTTACCTCGGTAGCAGAGTATTATGCCGCCTATTGTGGGCGGAATGTAGGCTAAGGTGATAAATTTCCAGATGTGGCCGGCACCTATAATAATGATGAAGTAGGTGGAGAATCCCCAAGCTATGGCACCGAATAGCGCCACATACCAACGCATCTTCATGCACAGACCCATGATGAAGAAGCCTGTCATCAATATAAATAACAGGTTGGCGGGGGAGGGGAGGCCCAGGCTGTAAATGTCGGCAATCCAATTGAGCATTGGTGCCGAGCTATATGATGGGGAGATTTGAAAATTGGGCATGCCGGAGAAAAGGGAGTTGGTCCAGCGAGTGGTCTCGCCCGTTTTCTCGGTAAAGGCTTTGCCTTCCTGGCCATTGGCTATGCCTTGGCTGATGTCGTGCTGTTGGAGCACACGCCCCTCCATGTCGTCGGGATAGAAGTATGCTACAGATATTATGGCTAAAAGCACTACAGCGAGCAGGGCGTAGAGCAGGTTGCGTTGTTGAGGATTTATCTTCATAATTTTAAAGTGATAGCCTAATTGTGAAATTACGGGATGAGGAGGGGCCCATCTACGTGGGGTAGGATTACTACACAACAACTTTCACGAGCTGAAGGTTGGTTCATCCCGTGAAGTTGCGTATAGGGTGTTGCTTAAAGGCAGCAGTTGATTTGCACTGTTTTAAGTGAAGGTGCTGCCGGTGTGCGGCCAAAAGGTATTAGTGCCCGATAAAGATATCTTCGCCCTCAGGGTTCACTTCTATCTGGCGGTTGAGGCTTTGCTCAAGGCTAATGAGAGTCTCAGTCTCTGTTACGCCTTCAATGTGCTGTATATGGTCATTGAGGAGCTGCATGAGGTGCTGATTGTCTTGTACGTAGACCTTGATGAGAAGTGAATAGGGGCCCGTTGTGAAGTGACACTCCACAACTTCTTTGATTTTGTCGAGCTCTTTGACCACTTCGCGGTACATTGAGCCTCTCTCAAGCTTCACACCGATGTAGGTGCAAGTGTTGAAACCGAGAATTTTGGGATTGACAATGTAACCGCTGCCGGTTATCACATTCATGTCAATCAATCGTGCTATGCGCTGATGTATCGCTGCACGGGAGACACCACACACTACTGCCACATCCTTTGAAGGAATGCGAGCATTCTTCATGATGATGTTTAGGATCTTGCGATCCAAACTGTCAATTCTGTCTGTTGCCATAACTCTAACTAAAAGTTTATACCCACAAAGTTACAAAATATTTTTATTGATTTTTGCAAAAAGTCAAAAAAATATTGCCACAGCCTAATTTTTTTTATTTTTCAACACTAAAACACCTGTTTTTACCCCTCAATTGCGAAAAAATGTCTAATTCTCCCCCCTTTCGGCTTCCGGTCGTTTTGTCGGCGTGTGGCTGTCGCGTGGCTGCCGGCCCGCACGTCGGTATGCCTGATGGTGTGTGGCAATATGGCGGGCTCTTTGCGGGTAGGTGTGCCGGGGCTGTAATATGATTTCTGCCGGGAGGCGGAGATTGTGAATAAGGGTGTTATCACAATTTCCACCTCTCGGCAGAGCGTATCTTTGAGGGAGGCTGCCGATTAGCGGCGGCCTTTGCGGTTGTTGCTCTTTTGCTGTTCGCGGAGCATCTGTTGCTGCTGGCGCTGTGCCTCTTCAAGGCGTGCCATGAAGCCGCTTTTCTTTTTGGGCTTCTTGGCGTTTTCGGCCATCTGGCGACGCACATCGGCTTCCTTGACCACGTATTTGCGAATCACGTATGTTTGGATAATGGTGATAAGCAGTGAGAGGAAGTAGTAGTAGCTAAGGCCTGCTGCATAGTTGTTGAAGAACACCAGGAAGAAGATTGGCATGATGTACATCATCCATTTCATGCCGCCACCGGCGTCGGCTTGTGTCGACATGGTGGTTTTGGTGTAGATGATGTTGGTGGCTGTCATCAACAAGCAGAAGAGGGAGATATGGTTGCCGAAGAATTGGCTTATGATTGGTATGTTGAAGTTCCATGAGATGATGGCATCGGGAGCGGAGAGGTCTTGAGCCCAGAGGAAGCTTTGGCCGCGCAGGTCGATGCAAGAGGGGAAGAAGCTGAAGACTGCGAAGAGGATAGGCATTTGCAGGAGCATGGGCAGGCAGCCGGAGAGGGGCGATGCGCCGGCCTTGCTGTAGAGTGCCATTACCTTCTGTTGGCGCACCATGGCGTCGGCTTTGTCGGGGTATTGAGCGTTGATGGCTTTCACCTCGGGGGCCAGAATCTTCATCTTGGCTTGGCTCTTGTAGCTCTTATAGGAGAGCGGGAAGAGGATTATCTTGATGATGATGGTGAGCAGCAGAATCACTATGCCGTAGTTCCAGCCGAATGAGCCCAGGAAGTCGAATACGGGTATGATGAAGCAGGTGTTGATCCAGCGGAATATGTTCCAGCCAAGCGGTATGAGCTTGGTGAGGTTGAGGTCTTCATCGCTGCCGGTGAGCTCGTCAAGGCTTGAGAGGAGGTGGTATTTGTTGGGGCCGAGGAAGAGTTTGAATCCCACGGGGTTGGCTGCGCTCCAGTCGTAGTCGTTGATGGTGGCGGTGGTGGTGAAGTATTTCAGGAAGTAGTCGTCTTTTAATTCTACGGAGGTGAAGTCGGCACGGCTGAAGTTGTCGTTGGCAATCATCACTGATGAGAAGAATTGATTTTTGAAGGCTATCCATTTCACTTTTGATTGGCGGTCTTGAGCGTCGTCGCCGTTAGCGCGAAGCTCTTCCACGCTGCCGCCTTTAAATTTGTAGTAGAGTGCGGAGTTGCGCTCTTCAAACATTTTACCTTTTTCTTGGCGCAGGAGGGCTTGGTTCCAGTTGAAGGTGAGCTCGTGGTCGTTGCCGGCCAAGACTTTGTCCATTCCTTTTTGCTCAATTTCGATGTTGAGCAGGTAGCTGTCGGATTTGCTCAGGGTGTAGCGTATGCCCCAGTAGGCGCCGCCGCCGAAGTCGAGCTTCATGAGCAGGGTGCTGTCGTTGAGCTCGGGAGTGAAGTAGAGGTCGGCAGTAGATATTTTCTCGTAGCCGGGGATGTTGAACGACATTTGGTTGGTGATGCCGTCGAAGAGCACCACGTCGCTCTCGGTCTTCTTTGTCTCGTCGGGGTCGTATTGGGTCTTATATTTGAGGAGCTTTGCGTAGGTGAGGCCGCCGCCCTTGGTGTTGAAGCGGAGGTCGAGGAGGCCGTTTTTGAGTTCAATCTCTTGTTCTTGGCCTGCTGCGAAGGGGCGGAGCTTGCCGAAGTTGGCAGCGTTGTCAAGGGCTTTAAGGGTGAGGGCCACGGCATCGCGGCGTTGGGCAAGTGAGAGGGTGGTGTCGGCCGCTATTACGCGGTTGATATCTATTTGGTCGGCGCCTACGGTGCCGCTGAGGGAGTCGCCTTGGAGGGTGAGGCTGTAGCCTGCGCCGGTGAGCTGTTTGGCGGCAGTGCCGTTGGCGGCAGTGATATCTTCGCCGGTCTCGGCAATGCGTTGTTTGAGCCACTGCACTTGCTGGGTGGTGAGGCTGTCGGCCTCAATCACGGTCTCGGCGTCGGCTTTGGCTGTTGCGATTTGCTCCTCTGCTTGCTGTTGTTGTTGCTCTTGGTCGTTGTGTGGGGTGAGCCACATGAATACGAGAAACACTACTGCGATGAGTAGCACACCGCTCATTGAGTTTTTGTCCATCGTGGGTTGTTTTGGTGTGTGGTTGGAATTTCGGGGTGTGTTATTTTGCTTTCTCTTCGCTGTAGGCGATTGCTGCCTTTACGAAGTCGACGAATAGCGGGTTAGGCTCCAGCACGGTGCTGCGATATTCGGGGTGATACTGTGTGCCTATGTACCAGCGTTTTTCAGGAAGCTCTACTACCTCTACAAGGTGAGTGGCGGGATTTTCGCCCACACACTTCATGCCGGCCTCTTCAAACTGGCTGCGGAAGTCGTCGTTGAATTCAAAGCGGTGGCGGTGACGCTCGCTTATGAGTGTGGAGCCGTAGGCTTTGGCTGCCTTTGAGTGAGGCTCAAGCACACATTCGTAGGCGCCCAGACGCATGGTGCCGCCCATGTTGGTGATGCTCTTCTGCTCCTCCATGAGGTCGATTACGTTGTAGGGGGTTTTTGTGTCCATCTCGGTGGAGTTGGCGTCGTTCATGCCGAGCACGTTGCGGGCAAACTCGATGACCATGCATTGCATGCCGAGGCAGATGCCGAATGTGGGTACATCGTGCTCTCTACACCATTTGAGGGCTACAAATTTACCCTCTATGCCACGTTGGCCGAATCCGGGGGCTATAATCACGCCGTCGAGGCCTTCGAGCTTCTCGCCGATGTTCTCGTCGGTGACTTTCTCTGAGTGGATGTATTGCAGGTTGAGTTTGCGGTCGTTGTAGACGGCTGCTTGGAACAGCGATTCGTTGATTGATTTATAGGCGTCTTGGAGCTCTACATATTTGCCCACAAGTCCTATCTTCACTTCTTTATCGGCGTTCTCTATCTTGCTCAGGAAGTGAGTCCATGCTTTTAGGTCGGGCTCGCCTTCGGGAGTGATGCCCATTTTCTTGAGCACTATCTCGTCGAGATGCTGTGCGTGCATGGTGAGGGGCACTTGATAGATGGTGGGGACGTCGACCGATTGAACCACTGCTTCGGGAGCAACGTTGCAGAATTGTGCCACTTTGCGGCGCATCTGCACCGGTATGTCTTTCTCGGTGCGGAGCACCAGGATGATCGAGCTTTCAGTGCACTCCCGGTCTGCCGATTCTTTTCTCGAAGGGCCTTGTAA
>CAYVAK010000065.1:0-11303 GCA_964448425.1 uncultured Sangeribacter sp. | reverse complement strand
CTACTTGCGAGGCGGCGCCCCACACTTCGTTGACCAGCGAGCGCGCATATCGGTCGGAGAAGTATTCGCGGCGGAACTGAGCGCCTTGGCCGCCCACCATGTCGAGGAGCACCGCTTTGGCCGGGCGGTAGCCGCTCTTTATGGGGTTTTGAGCGAAGTATCGGGTGCCCAGTGCCCAGGAGCTGTCGTCGCCGTCGGTGCCCCAGTCTTCGGCATCCACAAAGAGGATGTCTACGCCCACTTGAGAGGGTGGCGGGGTGGCTTGCAGAGTGCGGGCTATCTCCAGGAGCAGGCCCACACCGCTGGCACCGTCGTTGGCGCCGGGCACCGGCTTGCGGCGGTTGGCCTCATTGGGGTCGGCATCGGCCCATGGGCGACAATCCCAGTGGGCGAGCAGCAGCACTCGGTAGGAGGCTTGGGGGTTGTATTGGCCCATGATGTTGCACGCTTGCAGCTTCACACCGTCGAAGGTGGTGAGCTCCATGGCTTGCTCTATCACTGTGGCGCCGTGGCGCTCCAACTCGCTCTTGAGCCAGAGGCCGGCTTCGCGGTGGGCGGAGGTGTTGGGCACTCGCGGCCCGAAATTCACTTGCCGCTCCACATAGCTGTAGGCGCTGTCGGCATTGCAGCGGGGTGCCTGTGCATTTGCTTGCTCCACGCCCGCTTCGCTGCCGGTGGCGGCCCCTCCGGTCTGCGCTGTGCCACTGCCGGAACAGCAACTCAGAGCTGCTATGGCTGTAGCTACATATATAACTTTCATAGCTTTCATTGCCCAAAATTACTCAATATTTTGGTAATGAGCAAATCTGACCTCCGGGGCCCGGGTAGCCGACCCCGAGCCCGGCTGTCGAGGGGGCGCATCCGGCTCGCCGGCCGGGCATAAAAAAGGGACGCACTGTGTGTGGAGTGCGTCCCTTCGGGGTATATAGAAGGATTGATATTAGGTTGCGCTTTTATTTTGCAAACTTGCAAGTGCCTTGAGCTGTGCGCACCACATAGATGCCTTTTGCGAGGCCTGCTACGCTGACGCTTGTGGCATAGGCGGCGCCTTGTGCTTGAGCCACCTGAGCACCGGTGAGGTCGTAGACGGCAATCTGCTCGCCTTCGGTGGTGCCGCTGATGTGCAGAGTGTCGCCAAGGAGGTTCACTGCGAAGAGAGCCTCGCCTTTAGGTGAGATAACGGCAAGAGTGTCGTCGATGTCTACCCAGAGGGTGAATGCGGCGCCAAGACCGGCCATATCAGAGTCAATCTTGTCGATGGAGCACCATGAGCCGTCGGCCTCGGCAAGTGCGTCGTTGGGCACTGCGAAGGGTTTGGCGTAGAGGGTGGTCTCGCCTGAGTCGTGGCGGTCGGCGGTGATTGCGAAGTAGGAGCGGGTCATGTTGGCATCGGGTACGTCGATTGTGAGGGTGGGGTCGAATTCCCAAG
Organism: uncultured Sangeribacter sp.; assembly: GCA_964448425.1. Classification (GTDB taxonomy): domain Bacteria; phylum Bacteroidota; class Bacteroidia; order Bacteroidales; family Muribaculaceae; genus Lepagella. The sequence goes on along the minus strand of CAYVAK010000065.1, from coordinate 9,874 downwards.
CCACGTAGATTGTGCCGGTGCTCTCAATAGGGGTCTCGAAGGCCAGGTCGGCAGCGTGTCCGTGAACATCGCCGATACCGGTGGTGCCGAAGGTGTTCAGGAGGTCGGAAGAGTAGCGGCCAAACTCTTTGCTCTCGTCGAGCTTACCGTCGGTCTCGCCGTAGATGGCAAGAGAGAAGCTCTTATATTTCTCGCCAAATGTTTGTGAAGCGAGGTCGGCAAGGAGGTTGTAGTCGGTCATCCAGTAGGAGATGGAGCGAATTTTGATTTTGCGGTCGGAGGGGAGCTGGATGCGCTCTGCGAAGTATGAATAGTAGTGGTTGAAGCCGGTGACATAGTCGTATTCGCCGGTTGAGAATGCGGGCACTGTGCCTTTGTTGTAGATGCGGTCGGCGCTGCCGTAGTCGGCCAAGGGGAAGTTTTCGGTAGCCTCGGCTATTACTTCAACGTTGATTTCTTTGAGCGACACTTTCTCGCCGCGAGCGTTGGAGGCTTTGAGCTGCACAGTGTAAAGGCCGGAAGCGGGGAATGTGTAGCTCAGGTCGGTCGCTGTGGTGGAGTAGAGTGTCTCGCCCTCTTCGTTGCCAACAGTCCAGACGTAAGCCTCGGCGTTTTGTGAGAGGTTGGTGAATGTCACTGCGTTGCCGGAGAATGTGGTCAGGGCGCCGGTGTAGAGGTCGTAGGCGCCGGTGATGCCGAAGCTCACTTTGGGACGCTCAATGAGGCCGGCAGTGGTGATGTTGAAGTCGTCGATTACCACGCCGCCGGTGCGCTCAGCCTCGCTGCTGAGGTTGAAGGCGAAGCAGTAGGGACCGCTCTTTTGGGGAGTGAAGGTGGTGAATACGCCTGTCCATTCAGAGGGTGTGCCTTCGCTGAGACGTGTGAGCTCTACGGGGCAGAACTCGGCCTCTTGCTCGGTGCCCACGGTCACTGTAAGAGTGGGGTAGTCGCCGCTGTAGCCGGGGATGCAGGTGTAGAATGAGAGTTGATATTCTTTGCCGGCTTCGAGCTCGAAGAAGGGTGTGAAGGCGCGCTCATCTCTCACTTGCTGAGTGTCGGTGGTGAGCATATAGTATTCGCCTGTGCGGGCCGGGAAGTCGGGATATGATGCGGTGATGAAGGGCTCGGTGCCTACTGAATACCAGCCTGCGGGCAGGTAGGAGGTGCCGTCGTAGTTTTCGTTTTCGTTGTCAAACGACTCGTTGTAGGGGAGTTCTACTGCTGAAGCGGCGTTGTCGGGGTTGGGTTCAAGCAGTGAGATGGGGTCTACTTCGGGTGTCTCGCCGGTGATGATGAGGTCGTCGAAGGCCACCACGCCGAGCTGGCCGGCATCGGAGGTCTCAAAGAGCTGGAATGAGATGCAGTAGTCGCCGTCGGTTTCGGGTGTGAATTTGAAAGTGAAGTTGGTCCACTGTGAGTAGGCTGTAGCCTCGATTGTGCCCACTTCGATGGTCTGAGCCTCGGGGGTCTGAGCTGTGCCGGCTTTCACCTTCACACCTACTTTGGCTGAGGGACGGGTGCCGCCGGGAGCGTAGTACATGAAGTCGACTGTACATTCGGCGCCTCCTTTGAGGTTCATCAGTGAAGTATAGAGAGTTTGCTCTTGTAGTTCCAGGCTCATGTAGTTGCCAATCACGTAAGATCCGGAGTTGGCCGAGATGCCGAGAGCATCGCCGGAGTAGCGTTTGAGCACAATGTTGTCGCCTGAGGTTGAGAGCCATCCCTGCGGGAGCACAGCACCGTCGGGGAATTGACTTGAGTCGTCGAAATTTTCTTCAATCTCGAGCGGAGCGGCTTGTGCGCTAAAGGCTAAAAGCGCCAGGGCTCCTAAAGAAGACAATTGTCGGAAAACTTTTTTCATTGTTTTTCTGATTAATGGTTATTGAATGAGTAATTTAATAGAGTGATCTTGGCTTTTGAGGATGTAGAACCCGCCGGGTAGGGCTATGTCGGCCGCTCCGTTGATGGTCTCTGCCTGAGCCACTTTCAGTCCGTGGAGCGAATAGACGGTGATGGTGCCTTGGGCTCCGCTGATGTGGAGCAGGCCGCCGTTGTTGCTCACTTTCAGGCCGCTTTGAGTGGCGATGGCGCTTACCGATGAGTTGCCGGGCACTGTGGCTTCAACACTTGCAGCCACCGACTCGTTGTTGCCCTTGTAGAGGCTGGCGATGCTGTAGGTGTGGGTGCCGGCGGGCGCCGAGCGGTCGAAATAGGTGCGGGTGGTTGAGGTGCCTATGCACTCGTCGTCGCGGTAGATTCTGAAGCCTAAGGGGTATTCCAGGTCGATGTCGGGGTTGATGTCGCCCTCGGGTATCTCCACGGGTGAGGAATAGTCTATGTCGGGTTCGGAGAGGGTGAAGCGCAGCAGATAGTTGCCTTCCGATTTGGTGTCGGCTTTCCAGCCCTCTTCGTCGCTCTCTTTAATCCAGTTGCCGAGGCCTTTGCCGTCGCCACACATGTCGCTAACTATCTGGATGGCCTCATCGGTGGTCTCACAGTGCACACCCAGCCAGAGCTGTGCCTGCGCTTCGGTGTCGATTTTTACCGGTGTGGTGAGCAGGATGTCGTTCCAGTTGGCGGTGCCAAACTCGCTCACTTTGCGCTCCGATATGATGCGCGGGTTGGAGCCGTCGGCCTCTGCCTGCCACACTCGCAGTGTGAATGAGAGCACTTTGGGACCGGAGTAGGGCAGGAAGCCCACTCGCTTAATGGTGTAGCCGTTGTAGATGCTGAGGTCGTCGGCTGTGAAGCGGTGCACATAGTCGATGGCTTTCAGATTGTGGTTCACAATGTCGATTTTGTCGAGCCCTTTCACGCGGGTGAGGCTGGTGCCGGCGCTCCATTTCAGCTGCACATCGTAGGTGTCTTCGCCCTGCTCTATGATTTGAGCTGTGGGGGTGATGGCAAAGTTGGCGGGCAGGGATATTTCGGTGCTCACAAAGGGCGACAGGGAGCCGGAGGTGTAGGCGGCATCCACGTAGTAGGTGATGGTGCCTGATGCATCTTCGGGGGAGTCGGTGTAGCTGAGGTCGGTGGTTTCGGCTATTACTGTGTTGTTGCGATACACGTTGAAGTGGTCGAAGTCGTCGGGCACTTCGTCGAACTGCCAAGAGAGCTTAATCTTGCCCCTTTCGGCGGTGGCGCTGAGAGCGGTGGGCGCTGTGGGGGTGTCGAGCTGCACAAAGTCGAAGTCTATGAAGCCCTCGGAGGTCTCGGTGATGTTCTTTATCGCTTTATATGAGTCTCTGCCGCTGCGTGGGCGGAGCGAGGGGAGTGTCTCGTCGCTTATTTCGTGCACTTCGTAGCTGCCGGGGAAGGGGGCGCCGGCACTTGTCAGGGAGCCGTAGCTGTCGGGTGAGCCGGCCACCGGGTCGCTCTTTGCCGAGGCGCAAACGGTGTACATTGCTTGCGGATAGGTGGCGTTCAGGGTGTTGGCTGCCACGGTTGAGCTGATCAGGCTTTCGTCGGCGTGGTAGACTATCAGGCCGGAGCCGGGCAGTGAGATGTCGAATCGACCTATCTGCTGGCGGTTTTCGAGTATGTAGTATTCGCCGGGTATGCCTGTCTCCACGCGGTAGGCTTGCGGGTGAGTGGAGGCGGGCTTCAGGGAGCGCACTTCTTGGGTGGCATCCAGCAGGGTGGGGGTCACCCAGCCGTATTGAATCTTCTGCCACATGTTCACGTTTGTGGGTTGGTCGCCGTAGTCGCCGTTCCAGGCGCCGGAGCCCATTATGTCCCACACACCGGTGCCGCCATATGAGCCGCCGGTGCTGTAGTCGGTGTCGTAGAAGTCGGGTGCGCCGAGGTTGTGGCCGAACTCGTGGCATATCACACCGATGGTGCTCATCTTGCCGGTGTAGCCAAGCACCTCGGGCTCAATGGTGTAGTTGGCAATCTCTACTCCGCCGATGCTCAGGCCGTAGATTTCGCTGCTGTGCGACCAGATGTCGTAGCCGCTGCCGGTGTATTCCTGGCCTCCGCCTTGGTGGATCACTGCCAGACCGTCGAGCACACCGTCACCGTCGTTGTCGAATTGGGTGAAGTCTATTTGGTCGCTCACCATTGTCAGGGCGTCGCGTATAAGGTTCTGAGCGCCGTCGGCTCCGTAGTAGTTTTTTGGGTAGGGGAGTTGTATCCAGTCGGTCACGGTTGTTGTCACGTCGAGCTGACCGTAGGAGTTCTCAAGGTAGAAGTCGCGGAAGCTGCCGCCGCCCTTATAGCCTTCGGCGTTCATGAGGGCCTCGAAGTCTTCTTTGGTGTAGGTGGTTTGGGTGTCGGAGAAGTTGACCAGTAGCATGAGCAGTTTGCGCTCCCCCTTGGTGGGGAAGGAGACGTCTACTTGCAGATTGGAGCCGGCCTTGCGCTTTGCCGAGGTGTCGGTGATGCCGGGTGTGATGCCGGCTTGACGGGCGGGCAAGCTGCTGCCGGTGAAGCGGATAGCGGAAGCTTTTAGCGAGCCGTCGCTCTCTTGGGTGGCAAAATTCAGGTATCCTTGTTGGTCGGCAAGGAGGGTGTATCCGTCGGTGGTGAGAATATAGTGGCTGTGTTCATCGCCGCGCAGCATCACTTTCACACTTGAGCCGTCGGGCAGTAGGTAGTCTATCGCACCCGGATACGCCGGCACTGCATATGAGTAGGCAGCGCCGAGTAGCGCGCTCGCTACTAAGGCAGATTTCAGTATATTCATTATCTCTCAGGTTAGGTTATTCGTCAGCAACACTTAGTTAAAAATCAATTGTGGAGATTGTTTGAAGTGAAGCGCTGCTATGGTTATTCTTCGGTGCCTCTTCGGTTAGGGGTAGTGAGGCTATATTTGGTTGAAAAATGTCGGCATCTGTGTCCTTATTACTTGCAAAATTAAACAAATATATCTTGCTTGCTGACTTTAGTGTGTTAATAAATGTTAAGTAGATACATTTTATCTCTCGGCTTTCGGGGCTTGTAATTGTGGCAGCTTAGCCGATTCTCTATTTTAACACTCTGTATTGAATTTATACGCAGTTTTTTAACTTTTCTATTTTCTATATTCAAGCCTTAATTGGCATTTATTTTCATAATAAATGTTAATCATGTAAACCATATACATTTCGCCGTTGTTTCTACATTAACGGTTTTTCTTACATAATGCATAAAGAGAAATGGCTATGAGCATCGCAAAGCAGTGATGCCCAAGCCTATTTCACTATTCACGAATTAGAAGGTCTGCATAATCATGGCCGGATTCTCTCCTCTCCGGCCGCTAAATAAGATAAAAATGACAAAACAACATCTACTCGCAGTTGCTCTGCTGTCGGTTTTTGCCATTAGCGTAAATGCTCAGAGTGTATCGGAGAATGCGTATCTCACCGGCACCACCGCCTGTGGCGATCCGTATGCTATTCCGATTGACTACAGCCGGTTCACCTACTCTTGGACCGACTCCGAGGGGGTGACCCACACCTCCGACTTCACACAAGAAGCCACCTCCTGGCCACAAATGAAAGCTCTCATCAAGGAGCTAATCACCAACAAGGAGGTGCCCGGTATGATTAAAGATCCCACCCACCCCGACCTCCTCCCCACCAACGGCCGCCGCATCGCCGAAGTGAAAAAAGATGCTTCGGGCAATGTGACCTCCACCGGTGTGACTTTCGACCCCGTCACCGTGAACTACAAGCAGAAATTTGCCGATTGGGACATCGCTCAAGCCGCCGACTATACTCCCACCTATGAGGGTATGACCGCCGTGCTCGTGAAGATGAAAAACGATGCCGGTCAAGCCTCCAAAAATTCCCCGGTGAAGACACTCATGGAAGACAATGTTGAGAGCATGCAGGTCATCACCGATGTGATGCGTGTGGATGGCGACCGCTGCGGCTGGGTGTTCACCGCCAAGGCCAACCTCAACAAATTCTTCATCATGACCAAGGGCAAGCTCCGCACCACAAGCGAGCGCCCGTTTGGCTGGATGTTTGAACAATTCTCGCCTGCCGACGACCATCTGGTGCCCACCCGCGCCTACGAGTATATGCTCTCCTCCGGCGAGTATGTGATACGCCACGATTGCAAATCGCCGATCACCGCCTACCACCCCACCGTGATGGGCGACGACGGTTCCTCACAGGGCTACAACTCCTCAATCATTCTCTTTGTTGACGACAACCGCTTCGCGGCCCTCCAGGCCGACCAGCTCGACGCCACCGAAACCCTCAACGGCTACAAATACAACAACCACGGCGCCTACCCCCGCAAAGTGAATGTGGGCGAAGACTGGAGTCGCGACGACCGTACCTCCTTTATATATTATAGCGAGAAATACACCCCCAGCTTCCTCTTTAACACCGTACACCTCACCGACGTCGGTGTCTCGGTGCCCGACGACGACTCTAACCGCTGCAAGGTGCAATTGAAATGGAAAACAGCCATCAGTAACTACCTCAAAGGCACCGACAAGAATGAGGTCTACACCCTCTTCAGGGTGGTAGACGGTGTGAAAGTGCCCGTTGCAGACATCTCCGAATTGGAATCGACCGACGGCGACCTCACTAAATTCACCGCCGACGGCGATTGCATCTCCATCAACCACATCAACGGCGAGATGACCGTGAATGTCTACGAAGAGCTCACCTACAACTATCGCAGCATGAGCTATCTGGTGGAGGCCCGTGTGCAAGACTCCATGCTCTCACCCGTAGAATCGGGTGTGGTCACTGTTGTGCTTCCCGGTAGCAGCATCTTTGAGCGCTGCACCCTCACCATTGCTCAGCGCCCCAAGTCCTATTTCATCCATGAAAATGTGGATGGCGCCTCGGCCGACCGTAATCACTACACCCACTCATTCTCCTTGCTCAACCAGACCAACTACCCGCATCCGCTCCGTGCCCACCATCTCTCCCTCCCTTCCGACGATGGCAAGAACCACTATTTCACCCTCTTGAGAGCCACCGCCAAGGAGATTAACTCCGAAATGTTTATGGACTGGGAGGAGGTCAGCACTCTTGAAATCACCCGCATAGAGCAGCAAGCCGACGGCTACACATACTTCTATGGTGTGCAGCGTCGCAACGAGGAAGACTCCGTGGAGCGCGCATGGTTCCGCAGCAACATAGAGGAGGGCGCAACCGCCATCCTCGAGCCCCTCGACGATGAGAACGGCAGCAACGAATGGTTCGTGTCGGAATTTGAAGAATACACCGCCGACAACAGCCACCCCGATGCCTACTACTACCAGCTGCAAACCAACATACCTATCACCGATGAGGAGGGCAACTCCGGCTACCTCACCAGTAGTGTGTTCCGCATCGACATCCCCCACTCGCAGGTGTCGATGGACTTCACCGCCATCACTCCCGAGAGCATCACTAACGACCCGGAGGTTGAGGTCACCGAGTCGCCACGCGAACTCACCTACGATGTGGTGGACAATGCCAAGGCGCAGACCTACGCCCTCACCTTCTTCAACGACAAGGCTCGCAGCACCGGCATGGAATTTGCCGTGGCCGAGCGCGCTCAAGACGGCACCTACTCCGAGACCGTAATCAACGAGAACGGCGAATATGGCGACCTGAGCAGCATCGACCCCAGTACCCGCCTGCACTCACTGCCGCAATACATCACCGACAACTATAGCCACGGCGTCACCGTTATCACCGACGACGAAGGCAACACTTATGGCTCCGGGCGCGCCTATATACCTCAAGATGTGACCCTTACAGCTCAAATAGACTGGATCTATATCAGCGAAGGCCAATATAGGGTGAGAGCTTCGTGGCAGCCGGTGATAAGTGAAGCCAGCGAGGAATACCTCATTCACAATCAGAACTTTAATCTCTGGCTCGCTCCACATAATGTGGCTCCCGACGATGCCGGCGACGACGTGTGGGCTGCGCTGAATTTCGAGCAAGCACTCGACTTCAACACTCCGGCCACCTCCATCTCCCGCCGCTCTGAAAGCTCCGAAGACTCCGAAGACACCGATGCCGGTGGCAAGATTGACTACGCCTTTGCCAACCAGCCCGATTGGGAGATTGGCGAAGATGCCGACCCTCTGGCTGTCTACGGAGTGGTGCGCTACTATCCGCAACTCAAATCATCCTCCGCCGAGGCCCCGCTTTATGCCATGACCGAGGCCCGTTTCTCCTCCTATTCATTCCTAACCCCCGAAAGCCTTACCGGCGCCGAGACTATCGATACCCATATCCCCGTGAAGATATATTCGCTTCAGGGCGACCTCCTTCGCTCCTACGACGCTGTAGCTTCGCACGCCCTCAAGATAGACCTCTTCGGCCTGCCGGCCGGCATCTATGTGGCTCGTGTAGGGTCGCAAATCATCAAAGTGATGAATCGCTAAGTTGCTCTTTCCACTCTCCACCATAAGAGCTTAACCCAAAAGCTCAAATCAATCGTAGGCTGTGTCATAATTCAAATATGGCGCAGCCTCCGTTCTCTTTAGTCGCATGGCCGGCGAGCTGCGAATTTCGCCATTTGCTACATTAATTTTTCGCCATTTGGTACAATAAAAATCCGCCATTTGCCACATTGATTTTTCGCCATTTGGTACAATTTAAAAAAATGCTTATATTTGCAGTCGAATAAACTACTGATTATCATGATGAAATCCGAGTATAAGCCAAGAGTTGCTGATGCTATCCTGCAGAAGAAGTTACAGGGTATGGGCGCGGTGTTGATTGAAGGGCCCAAATGGTGCGGAAAAACCACCACTGCCGAGCAGCATGCCAATAGTGTGATATATATGGACGCCCCTTCGTCGAAGCAGGCAAATCTCACTGCGGCAAGTTTGCACCCCGGATTGTTGCTCGAAGGTAACACACCTCGCCTGATTGACGAATGGCAAATAGCTCCACAACTGTGGGATGCCGTGCGTTTCACCATTGATCATAGCAGTGCAGAGGGCCAATTTATCCTTACAGGCTCCGCTGTGCCTTTGGTGGGCGAGGAAGAAAAGAAAATGATGCACACCGGCACCGGTCGCATTGGAAGGCTGCGCATGCGTCCCATGAGCTTATGGGAGTCGGGCGACTCGTCGGGCGCGATAAGTCTAAAGCTATTGTTCGCCGGTGTTGATCAGTCGGCTATATGCGATGCTAATTTGGAGCATATTGCATTCTTGGTTTGCAGAGGTGGTTGGCCCCGTGCCATATTTCAAGAGCCGGAGATTGCCCTCGATCGGGCCGTAGATTATTTTGATGCCGTTGTTAATGCCGACATTAGGAGAGTCGATGGTGTGTTGCGCAATCCCGCTCGCACAGCTCGCATTATGCGCTCTTATGCCCGTCTGCAAGGTACACAGTCGCCCATATCCGCTATTAATGCCGACCTCAAAGCCAACGAAAATTCCTCTTTCGACGACCGCACACTCAGCGCATATCTCAATGCTTTGAGGCTGATATTTGTGGTTGAGGATTTGCCTGCTTGGAATCCGAATCTGCGCAGTAAGACGGCCATACGCACCGGTGATACGCGTTATTTTATCGACCCTTCGATAGCTGTGGCAGCCTTAGGCCTCGGCCCTAAAGATTTAATTAATGATCTCAACACGTTTGGCCTTCTGTTTGAGTGCATGTGTGTGAGAGATTTGCGTGTTTTTGCTGATGCTCTAAATGGTCAACTATATCATTATCGCGATAAAGATGGTTTGGAGTGCGATGCTGTGATGCATCTGCGCAACGGCTCCTATGGCTTGATTGAAGTGAAGCTCGGTGGCGATAAGTTGATTGATGAGGGCGCGGCAAATCTTATTAAGCTGTCAAAGAAAATAGACACCAACCGCATGAAAGAGCCTTCGTTTATGATGGTGCTCACAGCAGTAGGCAATTATGCTTTCAAGCGCCCGGACGGTGTTTACGTGGTGCCGGTGTCGTGCTTGAAGGATTAG
>CAYVAK010000064.1:3114-11379 GCA_964448425.1 uncultured Sangeribacter sp. | reverse complement strand
TCACCCCGATGTGTTCAACATCCTGCTCCAGGTGCTCGACGATGGCCGACTCACCGACAACAAAGGCCGTTTCATCAATTTCAAGAACACTATCATCATCATGACCTCCAACATGGGTTCCATGCTTATACGTGAGAAATTGTCGGGCCTCACCGAGGCTAATCGCTCTCAACTCATCGAAGAGACCAAGCGCGATGTCCTCGAGATGCTCAAACAGTCCATCCGCCCCGAGTTCCTCAACCGTATCGACGAAGTGATAATGTTCACCCCGCTCGACAAGAAGGAGATTCAGGAAATTGTTGGTCTGCAAGTAGATAGCGTGCGCAAGATGCTCGCCCACAACGGCATACAGCTCGTGGTCACCCCCAAAGCCTTGCAGCTCTTGGCCGACAACGGCTACGACCCCGAATTCGGTGCTCGTCCCGTGAAACGCACCATCCAGCGACTCGTCTTGAATCAGCTCTCCAAAGACATCCTCGCTCAGAAAGTAGACCGCGACCATCCCATCACCATCGATGCCGACGCCGACCGGCTGATATTCAAAAATCAAGCCGCCCCCAATTAGCCGCCCGCCTCGCCGCTCGCCCGGCTCGTCGCTCGCTTCGCTTCGGCTTCGGCCTCGGCTCCGCTTCCGTCAATTTCCAACCAAACAGCATAGAGGCTGCGCCACAATTCAAATATGGCGCAGCCTCTTATTGTGTCCGCCTACTGCCTCTCGTTGGGGGCGGGGGCCGGGTACTTTAAAATTTTTTCGTAACTTTGCTCCTAAATATTAACCCGCGGAGCTCGCCTTTTCTCCGGTTGCCCTCCGCATAATACCGTTTTAATCAATATGAAACAGTTACGATTAATTTTTACCGTCCTGCTCGCCGCTTTCATCCTTACCGCTTGCTCCAACAAGGAGAAAGAATTGGATGGAATCATCAAGAAGATTGAGAAAGACCAAAAACTCACTTCCGATGAAATCGGCACTCTCCTGGACTATGTCAACGACAACGCCGACGGATATTCCGCTGCCATCAACAAATTCTGGAACCGACTCGAAACCGCTGTCAATAGCGGCGACATGAACAAGATTACCTCTCTCGAAAAAGATGGCGCTGCCTTCGACAAAAAGTGGGGCAACTTCTCAATGGCCGTCACCTGGCTCTCTTTCTACGAAGACGAGCTCCCCTCTGCTCTGAAATCTAAATGGGAATCATATGCCGACAAACATCAGGCCGACCTGGATGTCCTCGCTAAGCTATATGGCTTGGGTCAATACAACGACGTAGGGGCGCAGACTTCCGACCTTAGTTCCTTCGACATGGGCGAAATCGAAGCAGCCGACAACGATGACGAATTCGACGATTTCAGCGACTTGGGCGACGATGCAGCCGCTGCCGTAACCGTAGCTGACGACGATCAGGCGGCTGTGGCTCAATAATCTCGCTCATATATCTGAAAAATTAGTGCTTTATCACTCAATAATAACCACCCTTAATTTAACTCTATGACCGGCCCCACACTCCACATCTACAACCCCTCCACCGATATGGCTATGGTGGCCGGTCTGGAGTCGTACACCCCACCGAGAAGTGTTGCCAACTTTGAGCGAGATTATGCGCTCTTTCCGGCCCTATACGCCTCAGAGGGCGATGCCATCTTGCTGCCGCAGGGGCTCTCCGTGGCCGATGCCTCAGCACTTCGATTCTTCTCTCCGCAGCTTAATCTGCTCACCTACGACACCCTCTCCCGGTGGAACGGTAGGGTAGAGCCCTGGGGCTGGAACGCCGCCCTGCGCAACCGACTTGTGAAAGCCGGCATAGCCACCCATCTGCTCCCCTCAAGAGAGGCTTTGGCCGCTTGGCGCCGCCTGGCCCATCGCTGCAATTCCATCACATTAGCTCGCCTTGTGGGCCTGCCCGACCACCTTCTGCCGCGCGAATTTTCCGACCCCACTGAGGCGCTGACCTACATCCACTCACTTCCCGGTGCTGTGCTAAAGCTCCCCTGGAGCAGCAGCGGCCGCGGCATTCTCATGATTGAAGATGCTGCCGCCCACAATGCTGCTGCCGGCAATGTGGAGCGCCGTGTGCGCGACGGTATTGCCAACCAGGGCAGTGTGATTGTCGAGCCGCTGCATCAGCGTAGCCTCGATTTCGCCACCGAATGGTGGAGCTCCGGCAGCTCAATCCGGTTTCTCGGCTGGTCGCTCTTCCGCACCGACGGCCGTGGCCATTACAGAGGCAATGTGGTAGATAGCCAAGAGGTTATAACCTCCGCAATATCAGAGCATCTCCCCGCCGGTTTCCGTCTCTCCGAGCTCATCGACAGCCTCTGTGAAGCCCTCAGCCGCTTGCTGCTGCAAGGTCCCGCACCCTATGAGGGGCCCTTCGGCGTGGATGGCCTCATCACATCCGGGGCCACAATAATCCCTACCGTGGAGATAAACTTGCGCAACACCATGGGCCATGTCGCCCTCAAGCTCTTCGACCGCCACACACCTCCCTCCCTCTACCAAAACAGCCCCATCTGCGTCCCATAGCCTCAGCGCGTCGCTCTCATAGCCGTGCGCCGCTCCCTTCCCACTCCTGACCGCAAAAAATATCTCCCCAAATTGCGCAAATCACAGAGATATTTACTAACTTTGTCATTAGTCAGATAAACGGAAGTCAATATGAACTCTATATGTATAATCGGTCAAGGTAACGTAGCCACCCACCTCTGCGTGGCCCTGTTTGGCAAAGTAGATGAACTCTTGCAAGTTAACTCACGCACCTTAGACGACCTCCCCCTCGATTGCGACTGCTACATCCTCGCCGTCAGCGACGATGCAATAGCCTCGGTAGCTGCGCGCCTGCCTCGCCTCTCCGGCATTGTGGCCCACACCTCCGGAAGCAAGCCCCTCGAGGTGCTCACCCCTTATGCCGACCGCTGCGGTGTGGTCTATCCGCTCATGACCTTCTCAAAAGAGGCCGATTTAGACTATTCGCTCATACCCTTCTTCATTGAGGGCAGCAGCGACGATGTGGTGGCAGAGCTCACCTCGCTGGCATCTCAAATCAGCGACCGTGTCTGCGTCATGGACTCTGCCACACGCCTTAAAATGCACGTAGCCTCAGTCTTCGCCTGCAATTTCACCAACTACTTGTGGAGCGCCACCTACGGCCTCTTGCAGCAAGCCGATGTGCCGTTTCAATACATACTTCCCTTAATCGACGCCACCACCGAGAAAATCCACCACCTCACCCCGCGCAACGCTCAGACCGGCCCCGCAAAGCGTGGCGACACTTCGGTGATTAACGCCCACCTCAATGCCTTGGCCTCCTCTCCGCAGCTCCAAGAGCTCTATCGCCTGCTCACTGAAGCTATCGCTGCCGACCAATCAACCTCACCCAAACACCCTGACAATGAGTGCAATTGATTATAACTTAGCCAAAATCAAAGGATTAGTGTTTGATGTAGATGGCGTGCTCGCCACCTCCACCATTCCGCTCTCGCCTCAAGGCGAACCGCTGCGCATGGTCAGCACCAAAGACGGCTATGCCATTCAGCTCGCTGTGAAGAAAGGCCTCAAACTCGCCATTATCTCGGGGGGCAAAAGCCTCGGTGTGCAAGTGCGCTTCACCTCGCTCGGCATGCAAGATGTCTTTATGGGCGTGAGCCACAAGCTTCCCAAGCTCCAAGAGTGGATGGCGGCCAACTCTCTCACCCCCGAAGAGGTGGCCTTCATGGGCGACGACATCCCCGACCTCTGCTGCCTGCGCCATGTGGGCCTCCCTTGCTGCCCCCACGACGCCGTGTGGGAAGTGAAGCAGACCGCTCACTACATATCCCGATTCGACGGCGGATATGGCTGCGCTCGCGACCTCATAGAGCAGGTCATGAAAGCCCACAACCTCTGGCTCTCCGATGCCGAAGCCTTCGGCTGGTAGCCCCTCACTCTCGTTCCCCTCTGTTTTAGCTATTACTCAGATGCTCAACAATTTAAAGAAATATCGTATAATCCTCGCCTCCAAGTCGCCGCGTCGCCGCCAGTTGCTCTCACAGATACGCGTGCCATATGAAATCATGCTCCTCTCCGGCATCAAAGAGCAATATCCGGCCACACTCTCCGCCCTTGAGGTGGCCCCTTATCTCTCAAAGCTGAAGGCCGAGGCCTACAAGTCAATCATCAAATCCAACGAGCTGGTAATCACCGCCGACACCGTGGTGGTGGCCGACAATAAAGTGCTCGGAAAGCCCGCCACCCTCGACGAGGCCCGCCATATGCTCACCTTGCTCTCCGGCCGCACCCATGTGGTGGTGACAGGTGTGACAATTACCACCCTTGAGCGCACCGTCACCTTCGATGTCAAGACCGAGGTGAAATTCGGCCCGCTCACACCCGAAGAGATTGACTTCTATGTGGATGGCTACACCCCCTTGGACAAGGCCGGCGCTTACGGCATTCAAGAGTGGATAGGCGGCGTAGCTGTTGAGTCGATCAACGGTAGCTTCTACAACGTGATGGGCCTGCCGCTTCAGCGCCTCTACCAAGAGCTCAAAAACTTCTGATAGGGTAGACCCCCGCTCCCCCTTCCGGCCCTCTTCGCCTCCCCGCCGCTGCCCTCTCGCGCGTACACATTATTACTAACTGCCGGGCGATGTAATAAAACCATACCGATTTACGTTAAAAATACGTGAATCCATTCAAATACATATTTACCCTGGCAGCCATATGCGCTGTTTCGTCACTTTCTCTCGCCGAGAATGTGAAGATTGTTGGCAAGGTCACAAACGTTGACTCCGAGCCAATAGAATTTGCTACCGTCCAAGTCACCAAAACCGCTATAGGCACCACCACCGACCTCAAAGGTGATTATCAACTCACCGTGGCTGCTGCCGACACCATTTCCCTTACATTCAAGTGTATAGGCTATCGTGATGTGACTCGTAAGCTCATCAGCCCTAAGGGCGAAGTCAACGTCAGCATCAAAATGCCCTACACCGAGACCATGCTCGATGCCGTTGAGGTGATAGGCTATAAGCCCAACCTTTCAGGCATGGAGACCATTGACCGTGAGTCGATTAAGCTCTCACCCGACGCCTCCGGAGGCAGTGTAGAGGCCCTGCTCACCACCATGGCCGGTGTCAACTCATCCAACGAAATGAGCTCTCAATACTCTGTGAGAGGCGGCTCCTTCGACGAGAACTCCGTCTACATAGACGGCACCGAGATTTATCGTCCACAGCTCATGCGCTCCGGTCAGCAAGAGGGACTCTCAATCATCAACCCCGACATGGTGGGCAACATCCGATTCTCCACCGGCGGATTCCCCGCTCGCTACTCCGACAAAATGTCGAGTGTGCTCGACATCACCTACCGCGAGCCCGAAGCTTTCGAGGCCGGAATCTCCGCCAGCCTTATGGGCGCCACCGGCTATCTGGGCACAAACACCGGTAAATTCTCAATGCTCCACGGCCTCCGCTACAAGCGCAACAACTCACTGCTCAGCTCCCTGGAGACTCGCGGCGAATACAACCCCTCCTACCTTGACTATCAGACTGCCCTGAAATATCACTTCTCCGACCGCTGGAGCATCTCTTTCCTGGGCAACATCTCTGTGAACCACTACAACTTCAAGCCCGCCGACCGCGAGACAAGCTTCGGCACATCATCCGACACCAAAAACTTCAAAGTCTACTTCGACGGCGAAGAGAAAGATAAATTTGAAACCTACTTGGGTGCTCTCCAACTCAACTACCGCCACAATGCAGCCACCGACTTCACAATCGGCGCCTCCGGATTCCTCACCAACGAGCTGGTGAGCTACGACATATCAGGCGAATATTGGCTCGACCAAGCCGGCACCACCGGCGAAGGCGCTGTGGGCGGTGAGCTCGGCGTGGGCAAATACATGGAGCACTCTCGCAACCGCCTGAAAGCATCTGTGCTCCAAGCCCTCTTCAAAGGCACCACCGTGGCCGGCGCCAACCACATCAGCTACGGCCTTACCTACCAGACTGAGCGCCTCTACGACCGCACTCGCGAATGGGAATGGCGCGACTCCGCCGGCTATTCGCTCCCCACAGCCCCCGAAGGCGTCCACCTCATCTACAACCTCTCTTCACGCCAAGACATCACCAACACCCGCGTCGCCGCCTACCTGGAAGACGCCATCTACTTCAACAATAATTCCGGCTTCTACTCCGTGAACCTCGGCCTTAGAGCCTCCTATTGGGACTTCAACAAAGAATTCCTCCTCTCGCCCCGTGTCAACTTCACTTTCTCCCCGGCCGACTATCACAACTGGTCGTATCGCGCCGCCGTGGGCATGTACTATCAGTCGCCATTCTATAAGGAGTATCGCCAATCGGTGGTCGACGAGCTCGGCAACGCCCAAGTATCACTAAATCGCGACATCAAATCCCCGCGATGCATCCAAGCCCTCTTAGGTGCCGACTACAGCTTCCGCACTCTCAACCGCCCCTTCAAGCTCTCAGCCGAAGCCTACTATAAGAACCTCTCCAACCTCATAAGCTACGAATACGACAACCTGAAAGTGACCTATTCCGGCGTCAACGATTCAAAAGGCTACGTCATGGGCCTCGACCTCAAATTCTACGGCCAATTCGTGCCCGGCTCCGACTCCTGGATCAGCTTCTCGCTCATGAAGACTCAGCAGACCCTCAACGGTGTGAAATGCCCACTGCCCAGCGACCAGCGCTACGCCTTCTCTCTCTTCTTCAACGACTATTTCCCGAAATTCCCCAAACTCAAATTCTCCCTGCGAGGCATCTTCTCCGACGGCCTCACAATGGTGGCTCCTCGCATCTCACGCAGCACATCCTGGTTTAGAGCTCCCGCCTACAAACGTGTAGACATCGGCTTTAGCTATCAGCTCGTAGGTGCCCCCGGCGACGCCCCCCGTTCCGACGGCTTCCTGAGCAAATTCAAAAACATAAGCTTCGGCGTGGATGTATTCAATCTCTTTGATATATCGAACGTTAGCAGCTATTATTGGGTCACCGACGTCAACGGCATCCAATATGCAGTGCCCAACTATCTCACCCGTCGTCAATTCAACGCCCGCATCACTCTGGAGTTTTAGGCCCCGAATATCTCCCCAAACGCAATTTTTCTGAAAATTATTAACAACTTTTTCCGAAAAATTTATAACTTTGCGTGAGTTTTTCAAGCGAAATACTCCTCCCAAGATATTGTTAATCTAAAAATCAACATACAAAAGATATGAGTAAACCTTATGTTTTAGGTATCGATATAGGCGGTACCAACACAGTTTTCGGCATCGTAGATGCTCGTGGTCAAGTAGTAGCCAGCGATTCAATCAAAACTCGCAAACACAACATATTTGACGACTATATTCAAGAGCTCCACGACGGCATCTCACGCCTGCTCAAAGCCAACGAGGCTGAAGGCAAAATTCAAGGTGTAGGTATCGGCGCCCCCAATGCCAACTATTACACAGGCACAATCGACAACAATGTCAACCTCCCCTGGTCAGCACCCAACCTGCCGTTGGCAGAGAAAATCAGCCAATCGTTCGACGGCATACCCGTAGCCGTGACCAACGACGCTAACGCTGCTGCTATCGGCGAAATGACCTACGGCGCTGCCCGCGGCATGCGCGACTTCATCATGATTACCCTCGGCACAGGTGTCGGCTCAGGCATCGTTATCAACGGCCAAGTGGTCTATGGCCACGACGGTTTTGCCGGTGAGCTCGGCCACGTAATCGTGAAGCGCAACAACGGCCGTATCTGCGGCTGCGGTCGCACAGGCTGCCTCGAGGCTTACGCTTCCGCCACCGGTGTGGCTCGCACTGCTCGTGAATTCCTCGAGCTACGTTCCGACCCCTCCGTGCTCCGCGACCTCGAAATTGAAGACATCACCTCCAAAGATGTTTACGATGCTGCCGTTGTCGGCGACAAACTCGCTAAAGAGATATTTGAATACACAGGCAAAATCCTCGGTGAGGCCTTTGCCGACATGATAGCCTTCTCAAGCCCCCAAGCCATTGTGCTCTTCGGTGGCCTTGCCAAGAGTGGCGATCTCCTTCTCAAACCGCTCCGCGAAGCTCTCGACGCTTCAGTGATGCCCATCTTCAAAGGCAAAACAAAAGTGATTCTCTCAGAGCTCAAAGAGAGCGACGCTGCCGTGCTTGGCGCATCAGCTCTCGGTTGGGAAGCTAAATACCGTGCTGAAGTGCCCGCAGCCGAGCCCAAACCCGCTGCTGCCGCTGCACCCGCTCCCGAAGCTAAATAAACAATCCTTTTCAT
>CAYVAK010000064.1:0-3014 GCA_964448425.1 uncultured Sangeribacter sp. | reverse complement strand
GCAAGAATGGCATCGGCCGCAGCGCTCAGACCATCCATATCCTTGCCACCGGCTTGGGCAAAGAACGGTTGGCCGCCGCCGCCGCCCTTTATGCATTTAGCAGCCTCTCTCACAATCTTGCCGGCGTTGTAGCCCTCTTTCACAAGGTCGTCGGTAAGCATAATGGTGAGGAGCGGTTTCTTGTCGGCATTGTAGGTGGTAGCCACAAACACTGTGTGCTCCGGAGAGGTGGCCTTGATGTTGAAAGCCACATCCTTCACAATCTCAGGTATGCGGAGGCCGGCGAGAACCACCAGCTTCACACCATTCACCTCGCGAGCATTCTCAAGCAGTTGGCGAGTCACTGTAGCCACACGCTCTTTCATAAAGTCGTCTACCTGGCTACGCAAGTTCTGGTTCTCGGCCACAGCTTTCTCCACAGCGCTCTTCACATTGCCGCTTGCTCCCAGTATGGCTGCAAGCTCCTGCATGCTGTCGTGCATATCGTCGAGTGCCTTCTCCACAGCCTCGCCGGTGATAGCCTCGATTCTGCGGATGCCGGCTGCAATTGAGCTCTCGCTCACCACTCGCAACATTCCTATATTACCGGTGTTAGCCACGTGAGTACCACCGCAAAGCTCCACACTGGTGCCATATTTCACCACTCTCACCTTGTCGCCGTATTTCTCGCCGAAGAGAGCCATGGCGCCCATCTTCTTAGCCTCGTCGATAGGCATATTGCGAGCCTCCTCAAGCGGCATAGCCTTGCGCACACGAGCGTTGACTATGTGCTCCACTTTACGCAGCTCCTCGGGTGTCACCTTCTGGAAGTGTGAGAAGTCGAAACGAAGTATCTCAGGCGACACATATGAACCCTTTTGCTCCACATGGTTGCCCAGCACCTCTCTGAGTGCCTGGTGGAGTAGGTGAGTGGCCGAGTGGTTGGCCGATGTAGCCGCACGTTTCTCTACGTTAATCTTAGCCACAAACTCGCCCGACATATCTGAGGGCAGCTTCTTAGCCAAATGCACACCCACACCATTCTCCTTCTTGGTGTCGAAAATCTCGATGCTCTCACCGCTGCCGCAAGCCACGAGCTCGCCGCAGTCGCCTACCTGGCCACCCATCTCTGCATAGAAAGGTGTCTTGGAGAGCAGTATCTGGTAATACTCTTTGTTTTTCTGTTTCACCTTGCGATAGCGAATCACTTTGGTGGTGCACTCTGTAAGGTCGTAGCCCACAAACTCCTCTTCGCCTTCGTTCACCTCCACCCAGTCGGTAGTCTCGGTGGCGGCAGCGTTGCGAGCACGCTGTTTCTGCTTGGCCATCTCCTCATTAAACTCTTCGAGGTTCACCTTCATATCGTTTTCTCTGAGAATCAGCTCAGTGAGGTCGAGCGGGAAGCCGAAGGTGTCGTAGAGGGTAAATGCGTCCTTGCCGCTGATGCTCTCCTTGCCGGCCTTCTTGGCTGCGGCTATGATATTGTCGAGCAGGCTGATGCCCTTGTCAAGAGTTCTCAAGAATGCTTCTTCCTCCTCCTTAATCACCTTCTCAATGAGAGTCTGTGAAGCCTTAAGCTCGGGGTAGGAGCCGCCCATCTCTGCCACCAATGTGGGGATAAGACGATAGATGAAGGCATCCTTCTGGTCGAGGAATGTGTAAGCGTAGCGCACTGCACGACGCAAGATGCGGCGAATCACATAGCCTGCTTTCGCATTGCCCGGCAGCTGATTGTCGGCAATTGAGAAGGCTATGGTGCGCACATGGTCGGCAATCACTCGGATGGCCACATCCACCTTCTCGCTCTTGCCATAAGCGTGGCCCGTGAGGCTCGAAATGGTGGAAATCAGCGGTGTAAACACATCGGTGTCGTAGTTCGACTTCTTGCCTTGCAGAGCCATGCACAAGCGCTCAAAACCCATACCGGTGTCGATCACCTTAGCCGGCAGAGGCTCCAGAGAGCTGTCGGCCTTGCGGTTATACTGCATGAACACAAGGTTCCAAATCTCAATCACCTGAGGATTGTCCTTGTTCACCAGCGAAGCGCCGTCTACAGCTGCGCGTTCCTCATCGCTTCTGAGGTCTATATGAATCTCGGAGCAAGGGCCGCACGGGCCGGTGTCGCCCATCTCCCAGAAATTGTCATGTCTATTGCCATTGATAATGTGGCTGGCGGGCAGATGCTTCTCCCAATAGCCGGCCGCCTCATTGTCGCGCTCCAAGCCCTCCGGTGCATATCCCTCAAACACAGTGGCATACAGACGCTCCGGATTCAGCTTCAACACATCCACCAGATATTCCCATGCCCAGTTTATGGCATCCTGCTTGAAATAGTCGCCAAACGACCAGTTGCCAAGCATCTCAAACATGGTGTGGTGATAAGTGTCGTGGCCCACTTCCTCGAGGTCGTTGTGCTTTCCACTCACACGCAGACATTTCTGAGAGTCGGTCACCCTTCTACTTTCCGGAGTCCTTTGACCGAGAATAATATCTTTAAACTGATTCATTCCCGCATTTGTAAACATAAGTGTAGGGTCGTCCTTGATCACCATCGGAGCCGACGGTACTATCTTATGACCCTTTGAGCGGAAGAATTCTTTAAACGATTCTCGGATTTCATTTGCTGTTAGCGTCTTCATACTTATATGTTGGTCTTTTATATTATCAAAAACGGCATATCGGCGTCACACCTCTAAAGCGCGACAATAAGCCGACATGGTTGTCAAGGTAAGTAAATAGTTAAATACCAATAAAAAGAGGGTAGTGCTTTGCCGATTACACACGCGCATACCTCTTTAATACTGCAAAATTACAAAAAATCCCGCTATTTAGAAAGTCCCCGCCCCTCCCGCCGCCGGCAATAAACCGAGCCAATCCCTGTTAAATACATCCGAGACGGCGTCTTATTTGAATTATCAAGCAGTCTCTTTGGAATAAATAATGTTAATATTATAAAATATAGCAACTAAATAAAACTATTTATCAAAAGTAATTGTTTAGATATAAAACTCTCGATGTCGATATCTGCCTATTAT
>CAYVAK010000063.1:0-11693 GCA_964448425.1 uncultured Sangeribacter sp. | reverse complement strand
CATTCACAAAGCCTGCGATATAGAGAGCATCCGGCATCACCACGAGCGGTTCGAGTGATTCCGTTTTAGTGAGGGTTACAGTCATCGTCTCAAAGTCGGCTTCTACATTGTAGACGCCGTTGTCAACCTTCCAGGAGTTGGCGCTTGAGGCGTTGACATTAGCAGCGTATTTCACCATAGTGGCAGAGCCGTCGGTGAGAGTGGCATTGGCTGTTTCAGCGCCGTAGCGGTCGCCGGAATTCACAGTGTTCCAATCGGGACTTGTAGTGCCGCGGGTAGTGATGAAGGTGAAGTAAGCGTATTCGGAAGTGTTTTGAATAGTTACACCATTGATGGTGTACTTATTCCCGCTCCTTGTCATAGCGGGAGCGTTAGCGTTGTCCCAAGATCCGCCGTTTATATTACCGGCGATATAGAGTTGGTCAGGGACGCTAAGGTTTGTGATCTTTACAGTGGCGTTGCTTAGATTGTCGAGGTCGTAGTTGAATTCGACCTTCGCAGATGTCAATGCTTCGCCAAGTTTGTAGTTGTTGCCGTTGAAGTTAGGCTTGAAAGTGGAGCCGACAGTGATAATGTCGCCCGTGTTTACGGAGCCCCAGTTTCTTGACCATAAGCCGGCAGTAAATTTAATAAGCTTACCGGAATCGATATTCACGTTGCTGATCACATATTTATTTGTGTCAGATTCGCGGGTTAGCTTATACGTGTCGTCTTTCTCGTTCCAGCCATTGAAATCGCCCGCCAGGTATATTGCATCCGGGTAAGTCGTTTCGGTGATTTTCATCACTTTTGACGAGAGCGTGAAGGTGATTTTCACGTTGGTGAGAGTGGCCGCGTTTTTAGTAGTAATGTTACTACTGCCACTATCGTTGGTCAACGTGTAGTTGCTGTAGGTTTCAACATCGCTTGCCGAACCGAAATTGTATCCACTATTCCAATTGCTGGCGGCAATTTTGAAACCTGACTGGAGTTTATCCAAAGTAATGGTATAAACACCATTGTTGCAAGTCATCTTGTTTGACGATGTGCAGCTGTCCCAACCGAACTGAGCCCCTCGAATATAGAGGTCAGGGTTGGCCGCTTTGACCGTCATTACAATGATCAATGCAAACAGAAACAAAAATAGTTTCTTCATGTCAGTAATGTTAATGTTTATGTTTAGGTTAATTGAAAATGAGCTGATTATGGCATTTGCCGAAGCAAAAGGCAACGGCATAACTTAGGGGAAGAAAATCATCACAATCGTGCCGAAAGGGGAGGGGTCGGCTATAGTCAAAAGCTTGAGGCTAAGTTTTCTATGGTAGATTCGGAAGCCTTACTTGGTTAATGCTGATTCGCAATCCGTTACAGTTCGTAGGAAGGGGAGAGGTGGGTGAGGGTTTGGGTTTAAGCCTTGCGGCTGAGGCTTATTCCAAATAAGTTTGGTGGATAAGCTTCAGCGCAGGAGTCAGAGAGTCGGTGGCTATAACCACGCTTACGGTTATTTCGCTGGCGCCGGTGGCGACAGCCATTACTTCAATACCTTCGCGATAGAGGGTGTTGACGATACGGTCGGAGATGCCACGCATATTGCGAAGGTTCTCGCCCACCACCGAGAGAGTGGCTACATCGCCGCGGTGCGACAATTCGCTGATGTCGCCGTTGGCAAGTTCGGTCTCAAACTCTTTGGTGAGCACCTCTTGGGCACGTTCCGCTTCCGACTCGCGCACAGCAAAAGTCACCGGATGTTCGTCCGACAGTTCGCGCGATGTGAGCAACACCTCTACGCCGTTTTTTGTTAGTGCCGAAAATATACGCGATGCCATCTGTTCGGGGTTGGCGCATTGCACCTTAAAGAGATTGACCGCTTTGATCGACGAGACACCACGGAAAGCCTTCTCGCAAGCGATGTGCTCATCAGCAATGAAGGTGCCCGGGGCCGACGGGTTTAGAGTGTTCTTAATAATAATAGGTATGTTCTTGTGGAACACGGGGTAGATTGTGGGCGGATAGATCACTTTTGCACCGAAGTTGCAAAGGTCCATGCTCTCCACAAACGACAGACGGGGTATAACCCTGGCAGCAGGAATCACGCGGGGGTCGGCGGTCATAAATCCGTCTACATCGGTCCAAATTTCCAGCACGTCGGCATTGAGGGAGGCAGCAATGAGAGCTGCTGTGAAGTCGCTGCCGCCGCGGCCAAGGTTAGTGATTTCACCATTTTCGCGGTCGGAGGATATGAATCCGGGGGCAACCGCCACTTTAAACGGTGATTTGAAGCGCTCTTTGATGAGCGTATCGGTGAGTTGATTGTCAGGTATGTTCTTGCTAAACCACTTTTCGGTGCGCACGAAGTCGGGCGAATAGAAGAGCGCGGCGTCGGTGATGATGTGTGAAATCATAAACGACGACATGCGTTCGCCGAAGCTCACCACGCGGTCGAGAGTGCGTTGCGAGAGGTCTCTCACCAGCTCGATGCCACGGTAGACATCGCGAAGCTCTTCGAGCACCAGCGACACTTGCGACCACACTTCTTCAAGCTCTTTGCCTTGAAGGAATCCGTCGGCTATGTCTTTGTGTCGACCTACAATGTATTCGAATTCTTCGTGCCATTGTTTGTCGCCACGGCACGCACTTTGTGCTGTGGCGATAAGGCGGTCGGTGATACCTCCCAAGGCAGAGACAACGACTATTACCGGTTGTGTCTCCGCCTCAACTATATTTTTTACATTACGGAGGCTGTTCACTGTGCCCACAGAGGTGCCTCCGAATTTCATTACTTTCATTTATCGTGCAACAAAAGTCTTTTTCATCTTTTGCGTTTGCAAAATTAATAATTTTCGGCTAATACGGCTTGCTTTTTAATACATTTTTTGCAGTATCACTGCATCAACGTAGTTTGCGCCCCGCCTAATCCACTCATTTAGAGTGGCTATCTGCTTGTAGCCGGCTTTAGCGAAAAGCCCTTGGCTTGCCTTGTTGTCGACGGCTACTACTGCTGCCAACTGCTTGAGTGCCAATGCTTCGCGCACGTATTCATCGAGCTGTCGGAGTGCCTCTAAGGCCACTCCCTTACGTCGCATGGAGCCATCGACCGTAATCCCCACAAATCCGTGAAGATTTTTGCGGTCAAGGCTGTAGATGTCAACCGTGCCCACTGCCTGCCCTTCGCAATCTATAATGAGGCGGAGCTGGCCGCTGTGCATGGGGTCGGCATCGTAGCTGTTGATATACTCCCAGATTTGTGCACGGCTATATGGCGCCACCGCCGCGCCTTGGCGACGTAGCTCCTCATCGTTCTCCCAAAGATAGATGGCATCGAGGTCGGCCGGTTCCGGCGCTCTAAGCTTAAGGCTTTTCTCCATATCGATGATATTTTATGTTGTGCTGAATAGGCTCTCGGGCTGAGGTTACCGGGCGAAACTCTCGCCGAACGGTATGCGGTTTTGGATGGAGCGTCCCAGGGTCAATTCGTCGATATACTCCAGGTCGCTGCCCACACTCACGCCGCGTGCCAGCATGGTGACCTTAATCGGCAGGTTGGCCAGGCGGCGGAATATGTAGAAGTTGGTGGTATCGCCCTCCATGGTGGGGCTAAGAGCCAGAATCACCTCTTTCACGCCCTCGGCGCCGATTCGGCTCACAAGGCTGTCAATCTCAATGTCTTGCGGGCCTATGCCGTCGAGAGGCGAGATGACTCCGCCAAGCACGTGGTAGAGGCCGCGGTGCTCGCCTGTGGCCTCTACAGCAAGCACATCCTTTACTGTCTCCACCACGCAAATCACGCTCTTGTCTCGGCGGGAGTCGGAGCAAATAGGGCACACCTCTTGTTCGCTGATGTTGTGGCACACTTTGCAATATCTGATGCCTTGGCGCATTTTGATGATTGCGCTGCCCAAGGCTTCCGATTCTTCGGCGGGCCGGCGCAGAAGGTGCAGCGCCAGGCGAAGCGCCGTCTTGCGGCCTATGCCCGGAAGCTTCCCTAATTCCGCAACCGCATTGTCGAGCAGCTGCGATTCAAACGATTGATTCATATTGCAAATTTAAGCAATTTTCGCACATCTGCCAACTATCCGCCCCCATTTCTCGCTCCTTTGTGCCCCCTCAACCGTCTTATTCCGCCCTGATTTCGCCGCTCTTCCCTGTTTCGGTTTTTTTTATTAATTTTGCAACAATGAAAATTCGCAACGCTAAATACATGGTTAGCAACCCCGATGTTGCTAAGTGCCCGGCTGTCACCACACCCGAGTATGCCTTCATAGGTCGCTCGAATGTGGGCAAATCTTCACTTATAAATATGCTCACCGGCAAAAAAGGTCTGGCCAAAACCTCCCAGACCCCCGGTAAGACTCTCCTTATCAATCATTTTGCCATCAATGACGGCGAATGGCATATAGTGGACCTCCCCGGCTATGGTTACGCATCGCGCGGCAAGAGCCAGCGCCAGGCCATTAAGCGAATCATAGAAAGCTACATATTGCAGCGTGAGGAGATGACTTGCCTGTTTGTGCTCATTGACTCCCGCCATGAGCCTCAAAAAATAGACCTCGAATTCCTCTCTTGGCTGGGCGAAAACGGTGTGCCCTTTGCAATAGTGTTTACCAAGCTTGATAAGCTCGGCACTCGTGCAGCCGCCTCCAATATCGCCGCTTATAAAAAACGTCTCCTCGAACATTGGGAAGAGCTTCCGCCCACCTTCGCCACCTCCTCGGCCTCCGGCTTGGGCAAAGCCGAGCTCCTCGACTATATAGAAAGCGTCAACCTCTCTCTTTCCACTCAGGCTCAAGAGCAGGAGCCCTCGCAGCTCTCGCCGGCGCAAGAGCCCTCGTCGGCCGAGTAGCCCCGCCCTCATCGGATTAGTGCAATTAGCTGAATATAGGCTGATTAGCATAATCACTAACCTCGCAATATGAAGAAGATTGTCACCATACTCATTCCCGCCTACAACGAGCAAGAGGCTATACCCCTATTCTATAGGCGTATCCGCGAAATCATTGACCCTCTTACGGATAAATATGATTTCGAGCTCCTCTTTATCAATGACGGTAGCCGCGATGCCACTTTGGAAATTCTGCGTGCCCTGCGCCTTGCCGACCCGCGTGTGAACTTCATAGACCTTTCGCGCAACTACGGCAAGGAGATTGGTATGCTCGCCGGGTTCGACCATGCCTCCGGTCAGTGTGTCATCACCATTGACGCCGACCTCCAGGAGCCCCCGGAGACTATCCCTCTGATGCTCGAAAAATGGGAGGAGGGCTTTGACGATGTGTATGGTCAGCGTCGCTTGCGCCGGCAGTCGTGGTTTAAACGCCACTCTTCGCGCCTCTACCACGCACTCCTCTCAAAGCTCTCCGATGAGGTAGACCTCTCGGCCGATGCCGGCGACTTCCGTCTCTTAGATCGCAAATGTGTGGATGCCATCCGCTCTATCCGTGAGACTCAGCGCTACACCAAAGGCATCTACTCACTTATAGGCTTTCGCAAAACTGCCGTGACCTACGACATTCACGAGCGTGTGGCCGGCACTTCCAAATGGAACTATCGCAAGCTTCTCCATCTCGCAGTAGACGGTATCACTTCTCACTCCACAGCCCCCCTTCGCATTGCCTCATATATGGGCCTGATGGTCTCGGCGATAGCTTTTGTCTATCTTGTATATGTGCTTGTGAAAGCCACCTTCTGGGGCGATGCTGTGGCCGGCTATCCCACCATCATATCGGTAATCCTCTTCCTGGGTGGATTCATACTCCTGGCGCTCGGTATTATTGGCGAATATCTGGGCCGTATATTCCTTGAGACTAAACGCCGTCCACCTTACTTCATCAACACTATCAACGACCAATCGCCTAAGGCCCCTGATAATAAATGAACTTAAAGAAATTAATATACGGCAAGAGCCGTATGAGCGAAATCATAAGATTCGGACTTGTGGGTGGCATAGCCACTCTGCTGCAATATGGCATATATGTGGTGTTTGTCGACGCCGTCAGGCTCACACCCGTAGTCTCCACCATAGTGAGCTATGCTATTAGCTTCATAGCCAACTTCTTCCTATCCAACTTCTTTACATTTCAGACAAAGCCCAATGCCAAGAAAGGTCTTGGGTTTGCAGCCAGCCATGCCATAAATATGGGCCTTCAGGTGGGCCTGGTGGCGATATTCAAAGGTCTGGTGGGGCGCACTCTGGCGTTGCTGCCGGCCATGGCAATATGCATCCCCATCAACTATCTGCTGGTGCGTTTCGCACTTACCTCCCGCCGCTTTTCTTAGGCCGCGTTCCACCAAATTTGTTAATGCCAAGGCTCGCATTTTTGCATTTTAAGTTAATTAATTTGCTTTTACGGTGGTGAAACTCATTTGTTTTTTGTAATTTTGCGGTGAAAACGGAGGTGCCTAATTCCTCCCCAAACTATCGCAAAATGAAAATAGCCTTAATTGTAGCCATGGGAAAAGAGCTGAATCTGCTCCTTCCCCTAATCCAAGAGTCGCAAGCGCCCTTGAAAATCAACGGATTTACTTTTTATACCGGCAAAATAGGCAGCCACGAGATTGTGGCCGTGCAGTGCGGTATCGGAAAGGTGAACGCCGCTATTGGCACATTAACCCTTATAGAACAATTCTCACCCCAATTAGTGATAAATACCGGTGTGGCAGGCGGTTCCGATCCCTCCATGCATGTGCTCGACCTGCTGGTGGCCACCAATGTGGCTTACCATGATGTG
Organism: uncultured Sangeribacter sp.; assembly: GCA_964448425.1. Lineage (GTDB taxonomy): Bacteria > Bacteroidota > Bacteroidia > Bacteroidales > Muribaculaceae > Lepagella. The sequence continues at coordinate 4,992 of CAYVAK010000063.1, read as the reverse complement.
TGGTGTGGCCCGGAGACTGAATATGGCGCTGCTGCCGGCCTGGGTGTGTTTATGCCCACCGACAAACAGCTCACCGATAAAGCCGCTACTCTGCTGGCGCAAAATCCGAAAGTAAAATTCGGCCTCATCTGTTCGGGCGACCGCTTCATATGCCGCGAAGAAGAAGTCCACGACATTAAAGCTCACTTCCCCGATGCCCTGGCTGTAGATATGGAGTCGGGAGCTATAGCTCAGGTATGCACTCTGAAAGGTGTGCCGTTTGGCGTGCTGAGAGTGGTGAGCGACACCCCGGGTCAAGACGATAACATATCGCAATATGAGAATTTCTGGACCGACGCTCCCGCCGAGCTCTTCCACACTATCACCACACTTCTGCCCACTCTGCAATAATGGATAAGATACCAAGCTTCACCATAAACCACCTCACCCTTCAGCCGGGTGTCTACGTCAGTAGGGTAGACCTCACTCCGGCCGGCGAGGAGATTACCACCTTTGATGTGCGCATGACCGCGCCTAACCGCGAGCCGGCGCTCTCCATTTCAGCCCTCCACACCATTGAGCATCTGGCCGCTACCTATCTGCGCAATGATGTGGAGTGGAAAAGCCGTGTGATTTACTGGGGCCCGATGGGTTGCTGCACCGGCAATTATCTGATACTCCAAGGCCGACTTTGCAGCGACGATATAATGCCACTGCTGCGCCGCACCTTCCAATTTATATCTGAATTCGACGGCCCCGTGCCCGGTGCTACCCCCCGCGACTGCGGTAACTATCTTCTCATGAATCTTCCCGAGGCCCGTATAGTGGCTTCTCGTTATTTAAAAATACTTCAGGACAATGATTGCCCCAAATCATACCCAAAATGAATAGCGCTCTAAAAGCAAAAATCAAAGATTGGATGCTCCCCATAGCTATGATATGCGGAGTGATTTTCCATCAATGGATAGGCTATCTCACATTCCTCTCCCCCTACCTCATTTTCTTAATGCTCCTCGTCACTTACTGCAAGATGGAGCCCCGCGACCTGAAATTCGGTCACTTCCAACTGGTGCTGCTTGTGGCACAGCTCGCACTGGCTTTCATATTCTATTTCCTGCTGGTGCCCGTGGGCCACAACATAGCCTGCGGTGTGTTCATCTGTGTGTTTGTGCCCACCGCCACTGCGGCGCCGGTAATCACCGGAATGCTCGGCGGTAGCATAACAAAAGTGGCCACTTACTCGCTTCTTTGCAATCTCGTGGCTGCCTTCACCGGTCCTCTGATTCTGGCTGCCATAGGCGACCACCCCGAGATGACATTCCTTGAGAGCTTCACCAAGATTTGCAAGAGTGTGATGCCTCTGCTGCTCATGCCTATGTTCACCGCCTTCTTCCTCCGCGCAGTGTGGCGCAAAGGCCACGACTTCATGGCTACCAACCAGTCGCTCTCATTCTATATGTGGGCTGTGGCCCTTCTTATTGTGGTGGGTAGCTCAATAAGCAAAATCATACTCATCTGCAAAGAGTCGGCCGACCCGTCGCTCTTCTGGGAGATAGCCGGATTGCTTGTGTTCTCCCTCATAGCCTGCCTTTCGCAATTCGCAATCGGCAAACGCATTGGCCACCACTATGGCGACACCATCTCCGGCGGCCAGTCGCTCGGCCAGAAGAACACCGTGTTGGCCATCTGGCTTGCCCTGGCTTACCTCAATCCCATAGCTTCTATTGCCCCGGCTGCTTATGTGGCTTGGCACAATATTGTGAACTCCTACCAAATTATACAATACCACCGCCACCACCCGCAAAGCCTGTAGAAGGGCGGGCCGGTGGCACCCGAGGTGCCGGGTGTAGAATAAAAATTCCCCCCTCGGCGCACAAAACGTCACTTTCAAGTGTTTAATATCTATAGAGTAAATGCATAGAGCCCTCTTTACTTAATCCATTGATTAATCTAACAGTTAGCCACATGAGCACTTCGATGTATGATATTATCAGAGGATTGCCCGTATTCAACGGAATTTCAGCCGAGCAACTCTCCGACTTTCTCGAACGAACCAAAATAGAGTTCTGCAACTACCAAGACGGCGAAAAAATAGTAGCTAAGGCGGAGCCTATGACCCACGTGAAATTCGTGATCAACGGCGCTGCCCAAATGCAAATTCCCTTGGCCGATGGCCGAATCACTGTCCATCAGACACTGCCTCCCGGTTCAATGATTCTTCCGGAATATCTCTGGGGACTCACCCCCTATGCTCCGGTCAATATCTCTGCCAAGGGTAAAACCAGCATACTCAAATTCCCCAAAGGTCAATTTGAAGAGCAACTTAAAATCAACCACCTTTGCTTGCTCAACACTCTCAACTACCTGTCGTATAGAGCCCAAAGCCGCCTTGCTTCAGCCGATGCCATTGCCTTTGAGAGCCCTATGGAGCGCTGGCTTGCCATGGCTGTGATGTCGCTCACCGACCGCCGAGGCGTAGATATTGTAATAGAAGTGACTCCGGAGACTCTTTGCGACCGTCTGGGCGTAAAATCGAAAGACGATGTGATAGAGCAGCTCAGCCACCTTCAGCAGCAAGGCAAAATCTCCTTCACCCCCACTGCCATCCGTGTCCTCAACCGCAAGGACTACTTCTAACCCCTTTGTCGGCGCGTATTCGCCTCAGTGTTATACGGTACGTACATCCGTCATTCCGAATCACCGTATCCCCGCTATACTTTGCAAATACAATAAAAGGGAGACGCTTCTGAATTCAGAAGCGCCTCCCTTTCTATTTCTTATGCCTGCCTTTAGGCCGTTGTCGGGAGCCTTGGAGGCGGGTGGGCCTATTTGATGTATTTGTGGTAGAAGCGGGCTCGGCGTATTTCTCCGGTGTTAAACCAATGGAGGAAGTCAAACAGCTCTATATAATAATGTGGCGTGGATGGTATGAGGGTAAATATTTTGCCAATGCTAAAGTCGTGGTTGTAGATGTCGATGCAGAGCGCACTCTTGGCCCCCTCAATCTCTTTAGATGTTAGCACCACTTTATGCTTATAAGGCAGCTTTTCAAATCGGGCCACATATTCTTCGGAGGTATCGGGTCCAAGTTCCATGAAGATGTACAGTTTGTCGTAATCCACTCTTTCAGCTCTCTCTTTCCACTTCCCTACGGCTTGCTCAAAGCTCTTATAATGCATGAAGTGCACCTCTATTGTTCCGCCGTTTTTGAGTGTGATTTCGCCCAAGGGGTATGATGGTCTCATGCCTGTTTTGTCGGTTTCGATTTCTCGTATATCGGCTGTTATTGCCTCTTGTAGATTTTCCAAAAGCAGGAGATAGTCGTCCGGTCTGAAGAACAGATTGATGGTTGGGGAGCGGAATTGCTCTCCCATCAGGTGGTAAATTACACCTCCGCAGCAGTTGTTGGCTATCAGTGAAACGCCTTTATTTCTTAGCCGTATGTGGCGTTCACCTTTGAGAGTAATCTTTCTGATTTTTCTAATTACCCTATATAACATAGTCGGTTATTTGTTTGTGTTTCTGAGGGGCTTGGGAGCGGCAGGCGGCGGGGCTTAGTCGCGACTATAGGTTATGATGGCGTGGCTATTATAGGTCCACAATGCCAATGCCGTCTACGGCTATTTATGCTTTCTGCCATTGCTAATTAAGAAAGGAGAGTTGGTGTAGTAGGCAGGGCGGTGTTGAGTTAGGCGTATAGCTGCCTTAGCCGTCACAATCGCAAAGTTACAAAATAATTGTGAAACTTGCAGTCCGATAACGGCAAAAGTGAAAGTGCTAAAGCCCTAGGCACTTCTGAATTAAGAAGCGCCTTCCTTTCTGTTTCTTATGCACTGCCCGTAGGCAGTTGTCGGGAGCTTTGAGGCTGGCGGGCCTATTTGATGTATTTGTGGTAGAAGCGGGCTCGGCGTATTTCTCCGGTGTTAAACCAATGGAGGAAGTCAAACAACTCTATATAATAATATGGTGCGTAATAGTCCCCTACGGGTATGAGGGTAAGAATTTTGCCATTTGTATAGTTGCTGTAAATGTCGATACAAATGGCGCTTTCTGCTCCATAAATTTCTTTTGATGTGATCACTACCTTATGTTTGTAGGGTAGATTTTCAAATCGGGCTACATATTGTTCAGTGGTATTCGGACCAAGCTCCATGAAAATGTATAGCTTGTTGTAATTAACTCGTTTGGCTCTCTCTTTCCATTTATCTACAGCTTGCGTAAAACTATCGTAATGCATGAAGTGCACTTCTATTGTTTCGCCGCTTTTGAGTGTGATTTCGCCCAGAGGATATGATGGGCTCATGCCTGTTTTGTCCGTTTTTATTTCGTAGATTTCAGCCGTTATTGCCTCTTGTAGATTTTCCAGGAATAGAAGGTAGTCGTCAGGGCGGAAGAATAGATTTATAGTAGGGGAGCGGAATTGCTCGCCAAGGAGGTGGTAAATTTTGCCACCGCAGCAGTTGTTTGAAATTAGGGAAAAGTCCTTATTCTTCAGGCGGATGTGGCGTATTCGTTTTAGAATACCCCCCCTATTTTTACAATTATTCTTTGTAACATAATTGATAATATATTTATTTGTTTGTGTTTCTGAGGGGCTTGGGAGCGGCAGGCGGCGGGGCTTAGTCGCGACTATAGGTTATGATGGCGTGGCTATTATAGGTCCACAATGCCAATGCCGTCTACGGCTATTTATGCTTTCTGCCATTGCTAATTAAGAAAGGAGAGTTGGTGTAGTAGGCAGGGCGGTGTTGAGTTAGGCGTATAGCTGCCTTAGCCGTCACAATCGCAAAGTTACAAAATAATTGTGAAACTTGCAGTCCGATAACGGCAAAAGTGAAAGTGCTAAAGCCCTAGGCACTTCTGAATTAAGAAGCGCCTTCCTTTCTGTTTCTTATGCACTGCCCGTAGGCAGTTGTCGGGAGCTTTGAGGCTGGCGGGCCTATTTGATGTATTTGTGGTAGAAGCGGGCTCGGCGTATTTCTCCGGTGTTAAACCAATGGAGGAAGTCAAACA
>CAYVAK010000062.1:0-11710 GCA_964448425.1 uncultured Sangeribacter sp. | reverse complement strand
CCCAGTCAAGGTCGCGGCTCACGGCACGGGGCTGAAGGCCCATGTCAATCCATGATTTGCATTGGCCGTAGACGTTGCTCTTCCACTCTTTGTGGTTGTTGAGAATCCAGTCTTTGAGGAATGGCTCCCACTTGTCCAGAGGCAGATACCAGTGTTTGGTCTCTTTGAGCACTGGCACATTGCCGGTGATGGCGCTGCGAGGGTTGATAAGGTCGGTGGCATTCAGTGAGGTGCCACATTTTTCGCATTGGTCGCCATAGGCACCTTCAGCGCCGCAGTGGGGGCATGTGCCGGTCACATAGCGGTCGGCAAGAAATTGGTCGGCTTGCTCGTCGTAGAGCTGCATGGAGGTTTTCTCCACAAATTCGCCTTTCTCGTATAGCTTGCGGAAGAATTCTGTGGCTGTTTGGCTGTGAATCTTGCTGGTGGTGCGACCATAGACGTCAAACGATATGCCGAGCTCCTCAAAGGAGTCTTTGATAATCTTGTGGTAGCGGTCTACGATATCTTGAGGGGTCACGCCCTCGTTTTTTGCTTTTATAGTGATGGGCACTCCGTGCTCGTCGCTACCGCCTATGAGAAGCACCTCTTCGCCTTTGAGGCGTTTGAAGCGTGCATAGATGTCGGCAGGCACATATACTCCGGCGAGGTGACCGATGTGCACCGGGCCGTTGGCGTAAGGAAGTGCGGTGGTGATAAGTGTACGTTTGAAATCCATAGTAGCTTTGTTGGAATATGTATGGGTTCTGTGTGTTATTGCTTTATTGGTTGCAGCCCCCTTGCGCTTGCATTTATTGTTAACGCAAAGAAGCACAGCAGCATTATTTTGCAAAGTTACCAATTTTATTTGAGATATAGGGAAATTTTGCCTACTTTTGCAACTCAGTGATAATCATTGTCGCCCGGTGGCGGCACACCCTCTATAGGCGGCCTTGCCGTGTGGGTATTAATTCATTAGCTATAAATGGAGCCTGATAAAAGTCTGTTTTCCGGTGCCGAGCAGGCATCGCAACCGCTGCAAATCAATCTTGAAGCTATACTTCGCAGTCGCCTTTCCCCGCGCGCCCGGCGTCTGATGCCCGGCTGCTTGATTCACGCCCTGGAGCGACTGATAAGGCAGAAGGAGCTCAACGGCATTTTGGAGCGCACTTTTCCCGCTACCGGTACTGCCTTTGCTCGGGCAGTGCTTGCCGACTTGTCTATAGAGCTCGATGTCAGTGGGCTGGAGAATATCCCCTCTTCGGGCCGTTTTATTTTTGCTTCCAATCATCCTCTCGGCGGCCTTGACGGCATTGCTCTTATAGCTGTGTTGGGCCAAAAATATGGCGACGATGGGTTTCGCTTTCCGGTAAATGATATGCTCATGAATGTGAGGCCTTTGCGCTCGGTGTTTCTGCCTATCAATAAGTTTGGCAAACAGGGCAGGGAGGCTTCGCAGCTCCTTAATGAGGCTTATGAGAGTGATATGCAGATACTTATGTTTCCGGCCGGGCTGGTGTCGCGCAAGCTCAAGCGAGGCCTGATAGCCGACCTTCAGTGGCAGAAGGCTTTTGTGGCCAAGGCGTTGGAATATAAGCGCGACATTATACCGGTGCACTTTATAGGCGAGAACAGCAGCCGATTCTACAACACGGCCCGCTGGCGCAAACGCCTGCATATAGGATTTAATTTTGAGCAGATTTTGTTGCCCTCGGAGCTATGCAAGGCGCAGGGCAAGCGATTTAAGATTGTGGTTGGTACACCGATACCTTATGCCTCACTTGCGGCCGACACTCGCAAGCCGCTTGAGATTGCAGCCTCAATTCGCGAGGCTGTCTATAAGCTGTAAATCAGAATGATATAGGATTGTTTCGCCTCAGCCGGCTATAACGGGCATTCCCTCTGCTGATGGACCGCTGCCGCCAGTAGGGGGTGGCTAAGTGCTGGGGGTGGGGAGCTCTATGCGGAATGTGGTGCCTTTGCCCGGTTCTGAGGCTTTCACGTAGATTTTGCCTTTGTGGTATTCCTCCACTATGCGTTTCACGAGGGTGAGGCCCAGGCCCCAGCCGCGCTTCTTGGTGGTGAAGCCGGGGTTAAACACGTTTTTGAAGTTTTTGCGGGCTATGCCTTTGCCGGTGTCGGTGATGTCGATATAGAGCCGGTCGGCCAGGGTGCCGGTGGTGATTGTGATGCTACCGTTGTTGCCGCCCATGGCGTCGACGGCGTTCTTCACCAGATTCTCCATCACCCATTCAAACAATGAGGTGGATAGGAGCACTCCGTGGTCGTCGTCAGCGAGGTTGAGGTGAAGGCTCACATGAGCCGGCAGGCGCGAGCGCATATATTCCAGAGAGGAGGTCACCGAGTCGTTGAGATATTCAAGCTCCAGTGAGGGCACGGAACCTATCTTGGAGAAGCGGTCGGCTATGGTGCTCAGGCGTGCCACATCCTTGTCCATCTCCTTGACCACTTCTTTGTCTATGCCGTAGCTCTCCAGGAGCTGTGTCCAGGCCATTAGCGATGATATGGGGGTGCCGAGCTGGTGAGCGGTCTCTTTCGATAGGCCCACCCACACTCTGTTTTGTTCGGCTCGTTTGGTGTAGATGATTGATATAAAGATGATTAGTGCGAGGAATATCATCACTCCCATCTGAATGTACGGATACCAGCTGAGCCTTCGCAGCAGGTCGGAATCTTCGTAGTAAAGATATTGTGGTGCGCCGGCTATGTCTATGATAATGAAGTGGTTGTTGGAAGCGGCGGCGCGGCTCAGGCTTTTTGATTCGCAAGCGTCGGATAGCACCTTTTGCAGGTATGCTTGGTCATCTTCCGGCAGGTCGGCATATAGTCGCTTTTCGTTGGAGCCGGTGGGGAGGTGGAAGTTGCGGTATTCAATGATGTTGCCCTCAGAGTCGGCAATCAGCACGGGGATGGAGTTGTTTTGCTCAATGATTGAGAATAAGAATTCAATGTCGGTGTTGTCGTCGGCTTCCACCATATGTTTGGTGGCGTTGGCCCAAATCTCCATGCGCTCGCGCTCTTGTGAAGCGAGGCTTTTTGCCAGCCTGTTGGAGAGAATCAGGAAGGCAACAATGGCTGTCAGTGAGATTACGAATACGGCCAGTTTGCCCACTCGGCGGCGGTCGGTGAATGAGTAGTTGAGTCGCATGGATTAGTAGTTGAGTCGCATGGGGGTTACCGGTGGTTATGCGTGATGGTTAATGAATTTGGCCACAGCATCTGTGTTGTGGTGGCCAATTATGTCGGTGGCTATAGCTTTCACCTCGTCGACGGCGTTTTCTACGGCTATCGCTTCATCGGCCAGACGCATCATGGGGATGTCGTTGATGTTGTCGCCAAACACTATGAGGCGGTCGGCATAAAGGTCGGAGGCGAGCTTCTCCAGAGCCGATGCTTTTGAAACATCTTTGGGGAAGAACTCCACTTCGGCTATCTCTTTACCGAATATGTCGTGGTAGATTTGCGGCACAATGTTTTGCACTTCGGCTATGGTCTCGCTGTAGAATTTCCGGGCCGGCTCGGTGGGTTGCAGTCCGAAGAAGAGCATCACGTTGCTGAGGTCGGAGGGGAGCTCGGAGTCGCCATTCGGGGGGATGAAGAATCGCTTGTGAGGGGTATGGATTCTCTCGTCTACAAATTGCTGTTCGCGCTCCGACATGGGGCCTATGTGGTACACCTCCAACATGCCGGTGTCGGCGTTCAGGGTGTACATGAAGGTCGACAGGCCGCTTTTGCGCCAGCGGGCTACGAGCTCGGCGGCGGTGGCGGGGGCCATGAAGCGGGCGTTGGTGATTCGAGAGTTCTGAAAGTCGAAGAGGGCGCCTCCGGTCATCACCACTCCTGGCAGCTGCATCTCTATTTGGCTCATGAGTGGGACCACGGTGGCCGGTGTGCGAGCTGTGGCTATGGTGAAGAGAGTGCCTCGGGCTATCGATTCGTTGAGCAGGCGCGCCGATGTGGCGCTTACCACTGATTCTGAGTTGAGGAGTGTGCCATCCAGATCGGTGGCAAAAAGTGTGCGACGCATATCTTGCGGTTTAATTTGCTTTTTAGGGCGGGCTTACGGGGCTAAGGCAAAATCTCGTAGTCGGCATCGCTCACTTGCGATTCTTGCGAGGAGAATTTGGATGTTTTAGCTGCTGTGCCGGGGGTGAACTCTTCGTTGCCTTGGCGGGGCAGCTCTTCATATTGAGCGTCCTCGGCGTAGCCCTTGGGTATGATTGGCTCTTTGGCTGCGTAGCGCGTGCCTCTTTGGCTGCGACTGCTACGTGAGCCTGATGCCGCTGCTCCGTATAGGTTGTCTCTCACCTGTCGGTAGGTGCGATTCACTCTATATGTGAAGCTGAAGGCCTTTATCAGCAGATAGATGATAAAGCCGGTGAAAAGGAGTAGGATAAACGACATATCGAAACGCCGGTTATTATTCTTTAGCCTCTGTGAGGATAAACATGTTTGTAAATAAGCATATTAGGATGTAGAAGGCTATGGCTACCATCAGCCCGGCCCATCCTAAAAATATGATTGCCGCAAGAGCTACTATCACAAGCAGATAACGCATACTGTTGGTGCGAATGTTCAGGCTCTTGAGCTTCAGGGAGAACATTCTCAAGGGCGAGATCATCATCAGTGATACGAATATGATGCAGCCCAGAGCGGCCCAGGGGTTGAACCCGCTCTCGGAAGTGATTACCGATGCCAGGCCGATGCAGAATAGGGCGCAAGAGGGTATGGGCAGGCCTTTGAAGTTCTCGCTTTGGGTGGTGTCGACGTTAAACTTGGCCAGACGCAGGGCTCCGCACAGGGGGATGAGCAGTGTGGTGTAGGGGAGCCATGGAGCCACCGGACAGTGCCGAAGCAGGTTCAGCAGTATCATGGCGGGGGCCACACCGAAGGTCACAAGGTCGGAGAGGGAGTCGAGGTCGCCGCCTATGGGCGATTTGGCGTGGAGCAGGCGAGCGGAAAATCCGTCGCAGAAGTCGGCTGCCGCTCCGGCAATGATACACCAAAATGCCACCTCGTAGCCGGCCAGGCCACCATAATATTCCTCGGGTGAAAATGCAAAGATTATGGCCACACAGCCGCTAAGCAGGTTGATTAGGGTGATGGCGTTAGGTATATTGCGTGTTAAGATATTTGCCACTATATAAGTAATTTATTGTTTGGTGTTTTCTTTGTCGTTGTTTTGGCGGCGACGGCGGGGCTTGCGGTGGTAGAAGCGGCGGCGACGGCGGTTGTTTTCTTCGTCGTAGATGTCGGGATTCTCGTCGGCGGGGTGGGGGGTGATGATAGCCTTGTCGGCCGGTTGCAGACGCGCTATGGGGGTGAGCCCGCCACGGGTGCGGTCTTGCAGTTTCACCAGTATCTCGGCGTCTACCGGCAGGTAGATGTCCACTCGCGAACCGAATTTTATGAATCCCAGATGCTCGTCGATTGAGGCCTCGGCTCCTCTGCCGGCATAGGTCACTATGCGTCGGGCCATTGCTCCGGCCACTTGTCTCACTGTGATGCGCTGCCCGTTGGGACACAGGATGCCGATGGTGCTGCGCTCATTCAGTATGCTCGATTTGGGCAGATAGGCCGACAGAAAACGCCCTCTGTGGTGGCGCACCATCTCTACCTTGCCGTCTACCGGAAACCAGTTGGCGTGGACATTCAGCGGGCTCATAAACACCGACAGCTGGATGGCCTCAGAGTGTAGATACTCAGGCTCAAACACTCTCTCGAGAGCCACGATGCGGCCGTCGACCGACGATACCACCATCTCTTTGCGTTCCCCTTTATAGTAGCGCCTTGGCGACCGGAAAAAGTTGAACACAAAGCTGTAAACCAGCACTGAGATGCCGGTGAGGATGGCCGGCAATATCACCGGCGGCAAGAATAGCCATACCGGCACATTCAGCAGCGCCAGAACGACAAATAATAGTATTAATATGTTGGTGCCTTCTCTATGGATGGTCATGTCTGATACTCTTTTTTGAGCGCTTATTCCTTCAACGCTCCTCTACATTTAATTTGCAAAGTTAACAATTTTCGCGCTAAGCCCAAATCTTTGTACGCCTTTTATACCCTATTTTCGGAGTTTTTTGCTAATTTTGCGTGATGAACACAGATTCTCGCTTCCCTTTTCTGTCCTTTGTGCAGCCTGCGGCATCTGATTCATTGACTTTTGCAATTACCGGTTCCTTTTTAACCGACTTTTTTTAATCCCTCCGTCTAATCGCCCTTAACTATGCAATCACGCAACAACAATTGGAAGCCTGACCGCATCATCAGTCGCGCCAACACCACCCAAGACCCCAAACCCCTCTTGGAATTCCTCCAAATCATGCTCCCCGACCAGGGCCGCAATTCTGTGAAAGCCCTCCTGAAATATGGCCAAGTGGAGCTTGACGGCGTCATTACTTCCCAATTCGACTCCCCCGTGTTGCCCGGCCACTCTGTCGCTATCAACCTCTCCCGACCGTTCATCACCTTTCGCCACCCACGGCTCAAAATCATTTATGAAGACAACGATGTGATTGTGGTCAATAAGGGCTACGGACTCCTTTCCATGGGCACCGAAAAGAAGCAGAAAGACCTCACCGCCTACTCTGCCCTTAAAGACTATGTGAAGAAAATCCACCCCTCCAATAAGATTTTTATTGTCCACCGCCTGGACCGCGACACCTCCGGCCTGATGATGTTTGCAAAAAACATTGAGGCCCAGGAGATTATGCGTCATAACTGGAACAATATGGTGCTCGACCGCACTTATGTGGCTGTGCTTGAGGGTGTGATGGAAGAAGATAGCGGTGTGATTCGCAGCCGCCTTGCCGAGAACTCGCAATATGAGGTCTACACCACTCACAATGAGGATGAAGGCAAGCTCGCTGTGACTCGCTATCGTGTGCTCGACCGTGGCAACGGCTTCACCCTCTGTGAATTCTCGCTGGACACCGGCCGCAAGAATCAGATTCGTGTCCACGCTAAAGACCTCGGCCACCCCATTGTGGGCGACCGCAAATATGGCGCCAAATCGAGCCCTATAGCCCGTCTGGCCCTTCATGCGCGCACCCTTCGCTTTGTCCACCCCATCACCCGCAAGGATATGCACTTCGAGCTCCCTATCCCCACCCGATTCCTCTCCCTGGTGGCCAAACGCACCTATTAAGCGCGCCGCTAATTCTCTTGCCAACTAATTAATCATCATTATATTACAGACATGAAACCTTTAGTAAGTATCATAATGGGCAGCACCTCCGACCTTCCGGTGATGGAGAAGGCTGCACAGTTTTTCGACGAACACGCCATCCCCTTTGAGATGCTGGCTCTCTCGGCTCATCGCACCCCGCGCGAAGTGGAGCAGTTTGCTTCCACAGCCCGCGAGCGCGGCATCAAGGTGATTATCGCCGCTGCCGGCATGGCTGCCCACCTGGGCGGCGTGATAGCTTCGCTCACCACTCTGCCCGTCATCGGTGTGCCTATTCGTTCCTCTTTCGACGGCCTTGATGCCTTGCTCGCTATTGTGCAGATGCCTCCCGGTATCCCCGTGGCCACTGTCGGTGTCAACGGCGCCCTGAATGCGGCCGTGCTCGCTACTGAAATCTTGGCCCTCACCGACCCCGCTATCGAAGCTACCGTGGCTCGCTATAAGGCCTCCCTCACCGCTAAGATTGTGAAAGCTAACGACGACCTCTCCCAAATTAAATATAACTACAAGACAAATTGAACCGATATAATTACACCAGGCGCAACTCCCTCTCTGTGAGGGTGGGCTCCGTGACTCTGGGCGGCGACGCCCCCATTAGATTACAGTCTATGACCAATCTCTCCACCAACGATGTGGAAGGATGTGTGGCCCAGACACAGCGCATTGTGGCCGCCGGTGGCGACATTGTGCGCCTCACCACCCAGGGGGTGCGCGAAGCTAAAAGCGCCGGAGAAATCCGCGCCGCTCTGCGCAGCCAAGGTTGCCAAGTGCCCATCGTGGCCGACGTGCATTTCAACCCTAAGGCCGCTTTTGAAGCCGCCTTGCAGGTTGACAAGGTGAGAATCAATCCCGGCAACTTCGTCGACGCCGCTCGCACCTTCCGTCGCTTGGAATTTACCGACGCCCAGTATGCCGCCGAGCTCGACAAAATCCGCGCCGCCTTCCTGCCTTTCTTAGACACCTGCCGCGCCCATGGCGTGGCTGTGCGCCTCGGTGTAAACCACGGTAGCCTCTCCGACCGTATCATGAGTCGATATGGCGACACTCCGCAAGGCATGGTCCACTCCGTCATGGAGTATCTCCGTATAGCCCGCGAGGTCGAATTCTCCGATATCGTAATCTCAATTAAGGCTTCCAACACTGTGGTGATGACCACCACTGTGCGCCTGCTGGTGCAAGCTATGGATGCCGAAGATATGCACTTCCCAATCCATCTGGGCGTCACCGAAGCCGGCGACGGTGACGACGGCCGCATTAAGAGCGCTGTGGGTATCGGTTGCCTGCTCGCCGAGGGCATAGGCGACACTGTGCGCGTCTCCCTCTCCGAAGAGCCGGAGGCTGAGATTGCCCCCGCGCGCCTGCTGGTGAACTACATCACCTCTCGTGCCGGCCACGCTCCCATACCGGAACCCGCCCGGGCCTCTGCGGTGCCTACCCGCACCTTGGCTGAGCCTCTGCCCGGTTTCCAAGGCGTCAAACACCCCTTCGCCCACGGCACCGACACTCTGACCGCATCCTGCCACACCTGCGACGCTTCCTCCACCCCCGAGCTCTTCGCCGACGCCCTGCCCGTGATTCTCACCTCCACCCATGTCAACGTCCCGGGCGAGGTGCAGTCGTGGATTGAGCGCTTCGTGGCCCTCGGCGGTCGCAACCCCATTGTGGTGCGCTTGGCCTATGCCGACACCGACCCCGACACCATAAAGATAAAGTCGGCAGCCGACTTCGGCACCATCCTGCTCAACGGCCACGCTTCCGGCATTTGGCTCGATGCACCGGCTCTCACCCCCTCTCAGATAGCCGAGATTGAGCTCACAATTCTTCAGGCCTGCCGCCTGCGCACCTCCAAAACCGAATTCATCTCCTGCCCCGGCTGCGGTCGCACACTCTTCGACCTGCAAGCCACCCTCCGTCAAATCAAGGAAACCACCGCGCATCTCCCCGGACTCAAAATCGGAGTCATGGGTTGCATAGTCAACGGCCCCGGCGAGATGGCCGATGCCGACTACGGCTATGTGGGCGCCGCCCGAGGCAAAGTGAGCCTCTACAAAGGCAAACAATGTGTGGAGATGAACATCCCCCAAGACCAAGCTCTACCTCGCCTCATCGCCCTCATCAAATCCTGCGGCGACTGGCGCGACCCACAATAGCCTCATTCCAGGGCCCGAATCCGTTGAGGATTTCTGCTCCGAGCAGAAATCCTCAACCTTTTTTTGCCCCTCTTCCCCGGGCTGTCCTCAAAAAACACGCAAAAAGCACCTTTGTAACTGCCTGATATACTGAAAACTAATAAATTTAACATTTTTTAACCGGGGGGGGTAAATGTTGAGGTTAAATTTTATTAATTTTGTGATGACTTACGCATCTTCTATACTTCTCGCCGAAGAAGTATGTCTACATCACTTATCAATCAGAATAGAAAAGAGACCAAGATGCCGCTCAGTTTCAGAAGTCTGACATAATTTCACCTCCCGCGAAGAACTCTAATAATCGAAAGCTCAAGATGCATAAATATACCGAGGTGATAGCCCGATTCAACTGACGAAAAGTCGCACCCTGTTAGCCCGAAAAGCCCTTGCTTTTCGAGCCTGACTGCTTACATTCTCAAGCTAACTAATTAGATACCTAAAATTTATACATTATGACTCAAAGATTCTGCTCTAAATTCCTCTATTGGTGTGCCTTCATGGTGCTCCTCCTATCCTCATCCATCCAAGCCTCCGCCGGAGATTGGGAAATAGTATATGATTATGCAGATTGGTTTACCATGTATTCTTATAAGGGTGAGCGTGATATGGTTATAGATGGTACGACGAGGTCATTTGTATTTTATTCGTCTGATGACCCGATTTATTTCTATTTGCAAAATGGCTCTAAATATGTCTGTCCTTCCGGTGGAAATTTAGAATTGGTTTTGGATGACGTTGATGGTGCTTCTACGGAGGTTAGCGCACCGGTGCGGACTTCACGGCAAACTTGCTATTTTATTAAATGTACACCAAATAAAATGTACAGGATATCTTACGACACATCTACTGAAATGCTTAGTGTTGAATTACTTGGAACTTCTAAGTTTTGGCTTTGTACTGAGGGCGATGAAGAAGAGGTAAACAGTGTTGAATTTACATATTCCGAAGAGGATCAAACCTATAGAGCTTATTTGCCTGCTGTTCATACTGATTGTTACATCAAAGCAGCCTACACAGATAAAAAACTAGAAACATATACTTGGTGGGGTTATAAACCGTCTTATCCGAGAGTGGATGTAAATGTTTCTTTCAAATTGGGATGGTACAATGGATTACGGTTTGTTGCAGAGACTACGTCATCTGCCGCCCAATATGTACTTAGGTATATTAATGTGTTGCAGGATGAAGCATGGTATCCGTTTTGGAAGGATGGCGACGTTTATCGCACATCATCTAAAGGCTATGGCGGAAAGTTTAGGATTGCGGATGAATCATTTCGCGATTACGGTGCCGACAATCCTGCCGGCTATGCCTTGGAGAATGGCGAAACATACTCCGGACTTCAAGAGTCGGCTTCTTCCCTTTGGCTAAAAGGTATTACTGTTTACGATAATGAGGGTCAAACTCCGGATAGAGTTCATTATGTGATGACGGTAGACGAAGATGGTGCGCCCTCGCAAATCACCGCTACATATGAGGCGGTAGATAAAACTGTAACCGACACCGACTCTGAGGATGGCCAAGATCCAAGTGAATCTGACGGTTCCGACGAAGGTGATGGAACAGACGACGGCAACTCAACCGGCGACACAGACTCTGACGGCAACTCAACCGGCGACACCGATGGCGATTCCGATTCCGACTCCGGCTCGCAAGAGCAAAGGGAGATTAAGTTGCCGGTTTATCCTATCGGTATACATTCCGATGAAGAGCTAATTGCAGCCTATGGTGACGATACGCCGGTGTATTATCTCACCTCTCCGGTGCTCAATAACAATGTGATTACGCCGGAATTCCAGTTTGTTGAGTATACGTCCGGCAGTTCAAATGCAAAAGCAAACACCCCCTCGGCGTCCTTCTCGGTTGGCAACCTGCCACAGTTCTTCTCCGCCGCCGGCAGCGTCCAAAAGTCCCCGATGGCACATACTGCTGCCGCCTATACTCAATATTGGATAGATAATGTCGGCACGCTATATAATATATTCGCTTACAAGAATGATGCCGGCGATATAGAACCAATAACTTATGACCTGATTAAGTATGATAACATATATTCCGACCCTACAAAGGTGGATTTTACAGATTTTGATTTTGATGAAGAATATGCTCTTGCTGCTTTTGAAACCTTAAAGGAGGGATTTCAAGGAATTTTTGGCTTTTATGATGATGACTACAATTTATTTTTTGATCCGAGGGATATTCTTATATTAGATGAGCTTTTTTATAAGATCCCATTTGTGTCGTTTATGGGCAAGAATTTGATTCAGCCTCAAAGTGTTACTACCCCCTCGGGTAAGAACTCTTCCGATGGCTGGCAAGAGGCTTGGCTTCA
>CAYVAK010000061.1:0-11754 GCA_964448425.1 uncultured Sangeribacter sp. | reverse complement strand
GAAATCTACACCGGTGTGGAGAGTGTAGCCTCTGAAGTTGCCGCTCAGCCGGTGAGCTACTACACTCTGCAGGGCATCAAGGTGGTCAATCCGGTGAAAGGCCAACTCTACATTGTGGCCTACAGCGACAGCACCGTCCGCAAGGTAGTATATTAATCTATCCTATATCAACATACAATCTCCTCACCATAACCTAACTAAAGTTTCGATAGGGAGGCCGTGTCAAGAGTGACGCGGCCTCTTTTGATGCATTCCTACACTGTAGGGTGTCGAGTTACACTTAGGCGCCAGGTCAGGATGTTGCGCTCTTCGTCGGTTTGGGCTTCGCCCAGCAGGCGCTCTATAAGCTCGGGGCTCACACTCTCTTTCTCCCAAAGCCAGGCCGAGAGCAGGCGCGATTCTCTCACCTTCTTGTCGGCCCAGAGGGCATCGGCCAGTTGATTGCTCGGGGTGAGGCTGCGGGCTATCTCGCCCAGTTGAGGCACATTGAGGCCGAAAATCACATCGTAGCAGTTGATGCCGGCGCGGCGGTAGGTGTCGCCGATTATGCCGTTGCGCAGAGCCATAAATTGCTGTTTAATCTGCGCTATCTGTTGTTTCAATTCATCCATGGTGGGGTGCGTGTTTCTGATTATAAATCACTCTGCCCCCCGGAGTGCGGGGGTGCGGATTAAGAGAAGCCCAGGGCAGGCCTCACCGCTTGTGGCGGGTAGCTCAGCCCGGGGCCTATATTATATCGTTGGGGGATTATTTGGCCAGAGTGGAGTAGTCGCGTGAGAGGCGGAGCATCTGGTCAACGTAGCCTTCGGAGTAGGAGATGGTCACGTCGGTGATTTCGCCGTTAGCATCGAAGGTGGCAGTGTAGCGGGGGTTCACAAATCCGCGGTAGGGCGGTATGTTGAGGGTGGCGTAGCGTGCCAACACCTCTTTGTGGAGCTTCTGGTCTACCTTCACGCCATAGTCGTTCACGAGCTTGTTGCCGGCCTTGTAGTCGCCTTCGCTCTTGATGCGTTGCACTTCGGCGAGGAGCTCACCGATAAGGGTGCGCATGGCCTTGTAGTCGTTGATTTTCACAAATGTCTTGCCGTTGTGTTTCACCAGTTCCACCACTTTGGCTTTCTTGCCGTGTTGGAGCACCCAGTTGGCTATGAGTTGGCGGTTGCGCATGTGGGCCTCTTCAATGTCTTTGCCGGGCTCAATGCGGTTGAGCTGAGTCATGAGGCCGTTGAGCATATATTTGTAGTATTCGGCTTTGTAGGCGTCGGGGTTGTCGAGGATACCGAGCTCGAGGAGCTTGGAGTCGGCCAGATAGTAGAGGGCAAAGAGGTCGGCGCGAGCTTCTTCCAGGGTGCTGCCGTGCTCTTTGAGGGCGTCGGGGTCGACACCGGGGAGCAGCTGGCCGGAAGCGTGGCCCAGACACTCGTGCAGGTCGGTGTGGAGCATATCTGTGATGTAGAGATATTTGTCCATGAGGTCGGAGGTCTCGGAGTCGATCACAAATTCCTCGTTGAAGCCGTTGCCGATTGAAGCCAGGGCGTAGGCTTCGGTGATATTTTCAAGAGTCACAGATTTAGAGCCGTGGGCGGCGCGAATCCAGTTGGCGTTGGGGAGGTTGATGCCTATGGCTGTGGAGGGGAAAGCGTCGCCGCCGAGCATGGCTGCGGTGATAACCTTGGCAGAGACACCTTTCACCTGAGGCTTGCGGAAGCGAGCGTCGACGGGTGAGTGGTCTTCAAACCATTGGGCGTTGCTGCTTATGGTCTCGGTGCGAGCCGATGATTTGTGGTTTTTGAAATTCACGTATGATTCCCAGCTGGCGGTCATGCCCAGTGGGTCGCCGTAGCTCTCAATGAAGCCGTTCACAAAGTCGACATCCGACTTGGTGTCTTCGGCCCAGAGTATGGAGTATTCGTCGAATTTCTTCAGGTCGCCGGTGATGTAGAAGTCGATGAGCGAGGTGATGTAGTTGCGTTGAGCGTCGTTTTCGGCATATTTTTTGGCCATGTCAAGGTTGTAGATAATCTTGGCTATAGCTTCGCCGTAGAGGCCGTTGAGGTGGTAGGTCTCTTCGCAGATGTTGCCCTGCTCGTCTTTCACAATTTTGGAGTTGAGGCCGTAGGAGATGGGGGTGGGGTCGGCGGGGTCTTTGATGCCGGCGTAGTAGGCTTCCACTTCGGCTTGTGTGATGCCGGGGGCGTAGAGGTTGTTGGCCGAGGTGGCGATCACATCTTGTGAGCCGTCTTGGTTCACACGTTTAGCCATCACTGTGGGGTCGAAAATCACGGGGATGAGGTCGGCCATCATAGCCTCTTTGGAGGCGTAGCCGGTGAGGGGGAGCTTGTCGGCGGGGAGGGCGTCGACGGCTGCTTTGAAGAAGCTTTGCGAAAATTCGGGAGTGAATTTGTCGGTGGAGTAGTGGTGGTGAATGCCGTTGCCAAACCACACTTGCTTCATGTATTTCTCAAACGCCTTAAATTCGGCGCCGGTTTTATCGCCGGTGTAGTTGGTGTAGATAGCCTCGCAGAGGTTGCGGATAGGCAAGTTGTAGCGGCAGTTCTGGTCGAAGATAATGTCGCGACCTATTTGAGCCGCTTCGCTCAGATAGTATATCATGGCCTTCTGAGAGAGGGTGAGATTCTCAAAGTCGGGCACTTTGTAGCGGAGCACTTCAATGTCGGCGAAGCGGTCTACAATGTAGTTGAAATCGTCGGTTTTTTCTGCTTTCATCGGCATGAGTGAAAAAGTGAGCATTGAGCCTGCAGCTAATGCCGGTAACATTCCTTTCATAAGCGGTGATTTAAGGGGGTTATAGGTTTGTTGATATTATTCTACATAGACCACAAGCCCTTTGAGGTATTCGCCTTCGGGGTGGTAGATGTTCACCGGGTGGTCGGCGGGCTGGGTGAGCTGGTGGAGAATTTTGACTTTGCGGCGGCTCTGGGCGGCAGCGCTGAACACTTGGAGGCGGAACATCTCTTTGGTCACCACCTGCGAGCAGGAGAAGGTGAAGAGGATGCCTCCGGGCCTGATTTTCTCAAAGGCTTTGGCGTTGAGGCGGCGATAGCCCATAAGGCCGTTTTTCAGGGCGCTGCGGTGTTTGGCAAATGCCGGGGGGTCGAGCACTATGAGGTCGTATTCGCCCTCTTTCATCTCGTCGAGATAGCGGAAGGCGTCGGTGGCAAAGGAGCGGTGGCGGGTCTCGCCGGGGAAGTTGAGCTCTACATTTGCATCGGTCAGGGCTATGGCTTTCGAGGAGCTGTCTACCGAGTCGACTTTCAGGGCACCGCCTCTAAGGGCGTAGACCGAGAAGCCGCCGGTGTAGCAAAACATGTTGAGCACTTCGCGGCCCTTTGAGTAGCGCTCCAGCAGCGAGCGGTTGTCTCTCTGGTCGAGGAAGAAGCCCGTCTTTTGGCCTCTGAGCCAGTCGATGTTGAATTGGAGGCCGTTTTCGGTGGCTATGTCGGAATAGAAAGAGCCGGCCAGATAGTCGTTCACGGCACCAAGGTTGGCCTTGAAGGGCAGGGTGGTGTCGCTTTTGTAGTACACACTTCTTATGCCGGGCAGGTTGGTGAGGGCGTCGGCAATCTCAGCGCGGCAGAAGTGCATGCCGGGAGAGTGAGCTTGCATCACGGCGGTGCCGTCGTAGATGTCTACCACCAGGCCGGGCAGGAAGTCGCCTTCGCCGTGCACCAGGCGGAAACAGTTGTTGTCGTCGCGTATCAGCCCGAGCGCTTGGCGCATGCGGTAAGCTTGATGGAGGCGAGTGATGAAGAAGTCGTCGGGCAGTGTGCTCACAGAGAATTCAAGCATTCGCACTGCGATGCTGCCTATCTGGTAGTGTCCCACACCAATGTTTTGGCCCGAGGCGCTCTCCACTCTCACTAATTCTCCCTCTTTAAGGTTGTCGGGCAGCGAGCCTACAGCGCCCGAGAACACCCAAGGATGGAAGCGCTCCAGCGATTCTTCTTTGCCTTTGCGCAGGGTGATTACAGGTAGTTGTTGTGGCATAATTTTATGTGTGTTTTTGTTTCTTATTTAAATAGTCGAACTATGTCCATGCCGTTGGCGTAGACCAGAAGCAGCAGGAGCAGCACCATGCCGGCTATCTGCGCGCGTTCCAGGAATTTGTCGCCCGGCTTGCGGCGTGTGATCACCTCGTAGAGCAGGAAGAGCACATGGCCGCCATCCAGTCCCGGGATGGGCAGGATGTTCATAAATGCCAGGGCCACCGACAGGAAGGCTGCTATGGTCCAGAATGTGAGCCAATCCCATGAGGAGGGGAACATGTTGCCTATGGCGCCGAAGCCACCCACACTCTGCGCGCCCTCTTTGGTGAAGACTTGCTTCAGGGAGGTCACATAGTTGTACATCATGGTGGAGCCTTTCTCTATGCCGCGGGGCACTGATTCCAGCAGGCCGTATTCCACACTCACGGTGTTAAACAGTTTGTCCACATCCTGCTGAAGCATGAAGCCTATTTTGCTGGCGCCGTCGAGCTTGATGGGCACCACTACGGTGTCGGTGGCTTGCTCGGCATTTGTGCGCTCCACTTTGATGCCTACTGTCTGATTGGCGTGGCCGGGCAGGGTGCTGAAGAATTTCTGCACGCCGGGCACATCTACATCGTTGATGCCTATTATGCGGTCGCCCACACGCAGGCCCGCTTTCTCGGCCTCGGAGTTGCTAATCTCTTTCACCACTACCGGCGCGTCTTGGGCTATGTAGGCCACACCGCGCGAGTCGCTCTTGAGCCCGGCGTCGAGTAGCGCCATGAAGTTGGAGGGCAGGTTGATGGTCACTGTGTCGGCACCGTTGCGCAACACTTGCACTTGGCGGGCGTTGGAGAGGGTGTAGATGTCTTCATCGAGGCTGTTCACCTCTTTGCCGTCGGCGGCGAGGGGGATGTCGCCGTCGCGGAATCCGTGGGCTTGGGCCACATCGGAGTACATCAGTAGGCCTTTCGACTCTTTGAATGTGACATATTTCTCGCCTTGTGTCCACACTATTCCGGCGTAGATTATGATGGCGAGGATGAAGTTGAAGAGCACACCGGCCACCATTATGAGCAGGCGTTGCCAGGCCGGTTTGGTGCGAAATTCCCAAGGTTTTGCCGGCTGCTTCATTTGCTCGCGGTCCATCGATTCGTCGATCATGCCGGCTATTTTGCAGTAGCCGCCCAGCGGCAACCAGCCTATGCCGTATTCGGTGTCGCCCCAGAAGCTTTTGTTGGCTTTAGCCTCTTGCTCGTCGGTGAGCTCTGATGATTTGCTTTCGCTTTCCTTTTCAGATTCTGATGAGGTGAGGGCGGGGGTGGATGCACCATGCTGCACACTTACAGCTTGGGCGTCGGAATCTGATTCGCTCGTCGATTCGGAGGCGGCGGGGTTGCGTTTTGATTTGCCGAAGAGGCCCCAGTATTTGCCCGGTTTCCATTTGAAAATCTCAAACCAGGGGTCGAAGAATATATAGAATTTCTCTACCTTCACACCGAAGATGCGGGCGAAAAGGAAGTGACCAAACTCGTGGATTATCACAAGGATGGCGAATGCAAGTATCAGTTGTGCTGCTTTTATCAAAAATACGTCCATTATTCTGAATTGATGGATTTTTAGTTGAGTGAAATTAGGTTGGTTCGGAGATTTCCGTTATAGTTCGTTGAGTATCTGTTGCGCCATGAGTCGGGCCTCGCTATCGGTGGCAAAAATGTCGTCGAAGTTGGCGTTGGCCATGAATGGGTAGCGCTCCATGGTGCGGGCCACGATGGTTGGGATGTCGATAAAGCGGATGCGGCGATGCAGGAAGGCGCCCACGGCTATTTCGTTGGCGGCGTTGAGCACACAGGGCATGTTGCCGCCCATCTCTATGGCATCGAAGGCGTAGCTCAGCAGGGGGAATTTCTCCATGTCGGGAGCCTCGAAAGTGAGGTTGCCATATTGGGCCAGGCTCAGGGCTGGCTGCGAGGTGTGCAAGCGCTCCGGATAGCCCAAGGCGTAGCGTATGGGCAGGTGCATGTCGGGCACACCGAGTTGGGCCTTTATGGAGCCGTCGGCAAATTGCACCATGGAGTGCACTATGGATTGCGGGTGCACCACAATCTCAATCTGTCGGGGCGGGCAGCCGAAGAGGCGGTGGGCTTCAATCATCTCCAGGCCCTTGTTCATCATCGAAGCGGAGTCGATGGTGACCTTGGCGCCCATCTGCCAGTTGGGGTGGTGCAGGGCGTCGTCGACGGTGACGTTGACCATCTCGCTGCGCGGGGTGGTGCGGAAGGGGCCGCCTGAAGCGGTGAGTATGATTTTCTGAGCGTGCTCTTTTTTCTCGCCCTCCAGACATTGGAATATGGCTGAGTGTTCGCTGTCCACCGGGATGAAGCATGACGCTCTGTGTGCCTTGCCGGCGGCCAACTCCCCTTGCTGTGCCTCTATTTGGGCATTGAAGAGGTGACCGGCCACCACAAGGGTCTCCTTGTTGGCTATGGCTATTGTTTTGCGGTGGCTCACGGCCTGAAGTGTGGGCTTCAGTCCGCTGAATCCCACAAGCGCGTTCACCACTATGTCGATTTCTTCCGTTCCGGCCGACTCGATTATCTGCGCAGTGCCGGCGGCCACCTCTATGGGGAGGTCGCTCAGCAGCTCTTTGAGCCGTGGATACAGCGACTCGTCGGCTATCACTACCTTAGTCGGCAAGAATTTGCGTGCTTGCGCGGCCAGCAGCTCTACATTTTTGCCTGCTGTGAGTAGGTATGCGCGGAAGTGTTGCGGATATTCCGCTATAATGTCGAGTGTCTGTGTGCCTATAGAGCCGGTGCTCCCTAAGAGTGCTATGTTGCGTTTATCCATTTTTCTGTAATTACTTACAAAGTTAATAAAAAATGGCCACACCGCTTCTCTCTCGGCTCCGATTTTTTTGCTTGGCCTCCTCCGGAGTCCGTTGCTGCCTGCCTCCGCGGCCCATCGCTGCCTGCCGGCTGACCTTTTGGCTCGCCTTCCTATTGGGATAAAAACAACGGAGGCTGTGCCTATTTTGACACAGCCTCCTCTATGGGTGGAATGGGGAGGGTGGCGGCGGACGCCGGCCCTGCTCCCGGGGTGAATGTTTAGCGCCCCGAGGCTTCGATGCGAGCGCGTACGCGGTCGTTGAAGTCGTGTTGGCTCAGCAGGTTCTCCACTGTGAGGTGCATGCGGTAGCGCCAGTAGTGACGGCTGATAGCCGGGATGTTGATGAGCTCGTCGTTGGGGTTCTCGCGACGTATGTTGCCGTCGGTTGAGAGCCAGTCTTGGAGCGGCAGGATGCAGAGCATCGAGGGGCTGTCGAGCTGTAAGCCCACAATCTTGTCGCATATCCAGGGCTCGGCGTAGAAGGGGGCTTCGCCGCCTTCGTGGAGCACTTGATTGAAGAAGCGTTGGGCCATGCCGTGGTCGCTCTCCCACCAGGCTCTGATGCCGGGCATGTCGTGGGTGGAGCTGGTGCACACTGAGTAGTAGGGGTAGCTCCAGGTGTTGCCGAATTCCACTTTCGGGTCTTTGGGCATGCGCTGAATCTCGAGCGATAGTATCTGGAGGTTGCTCATCACTGCGGGCACACAGTCGGGTATCATGCCGAGGTCTTCGGCGCAGCAGAGCATCTTGGTCGACTCGGTGAGGGGTGGTAGCTTCCACATTGCTTTGCCATACCAGAAGTCGTTGTGACGGTGGTAGAAGAAGTCGTTGTAGAGGCGGTCGAAGCACCAGCGTTCGTAGTCGCTCAGGCAGCGGTATTGATATGTGAATTGAGCGGAAATTCTGGGATGGAATTTGCCTTTCTCGTAGGGGTCTTCAATGAAGAGCACGTTGTCGATGAGGCCGAGCAGGCCGTCGTAGATGCGCTGGTTGCGAGCGTTCATCTCTTTCTCGGCGAAGTATTCGGCCACTTTCTTCTGGGTGTTCACGTGCTCCAGCAGGCCGTAGCGGTCGCCGCCTATGCGATATAGGAATTGGGCTTTCACCTCTTCGGTGTATTCTCCGAAGAAGTCGGTGAGCATCCATTCAAGGATGAGCGGGCGTGCTTGCACATCGACATTGAGCCAGAAGTCGTAGTTGTTGCGGAGCTCGTCGATGGTGAAGGGCATGGCGGGGTGGAATATGCCCAGCAGGCCGTGGATGGCGTCGGTGGGTATTTGCCAAATTCTGAAGAATCCCAGCACGTGGTCTATGCGGTAGGCGTCGAAGTATTCCGACATTTTGCGGAAGCGCGCTTTCCACCATGCAAAGCCGTCGCGAGCCATCTCGTCCCAGTTGTAGGTGGGAAATCCCCAGTTCTGGCCCAGCACTGAGAAATCGTCAGGCGGAGCACCGGCCTGGCAGTTCATGTAGAAGAGGTGCGGGTAGACCCATGCGTCGACACTGGTACGGCTTATGCCGATTGGAATGTCGCCTTTGAGCACCACGCCTTGCTGGTGAGCGTAGTCTCTCACTCTGCGCAGCTGCTTGTCAAGATGGTATTGCACAAAGTAGACAAATTTGATTTCCTCGTCGTGCTCTTTGCAGAAGGCGTCTACCTTCTCGGCCTCGTAGGTGGCATATTCGCCCCATTTGTCCATCTCCGGGGTGCCGTTGATGTCGCGCAGGGTGCAGAATGCGGCATAGGGTTTCAGCCATGCTTCGTTTTCGGCCACAAATTTCTTGTATTCCACACGGCGCTCCACCAGCTTGCGCTGCTGGGGGAATATCTCTTTGAGGTATTCGTTTTTGCCTTGGTTCACACGCTCGTAGTCCACTTCGGGCAGGGCGTTGAGCTCCTTGCCGAGGGCCTCGAAATAGGCCTGACGCTTGGCGTCTTTAAGCTTGCCCACCTCTTGCAGACGTATGTACATGGGGTGGAGGGCAAATGTGGAGTTGGCGTTGTAGGGGTAGGAGTCGGTCCAAGTGCCGGTCATCGAGGTGTCGTTGATGGGGAGCAGTTGGAGTATCTTTTGGCCGGTGAGCTTGCACCAGTCTACCATCTTCATGAGGTCGATGAAGTCGCCCACACCGAAGTCGTCGTCGGTTCTCACCGAGAATGTGGGTATGGCTGTGCCGGCGCCCTTCCAGGGTGAGAGCGGGTTGACAAAGCGCATGCCTGCCACCACTTTCACTTCGTTGAGGCAGTCTACTTCGCTGAAGTCAAACACGCGGTTGTTGCGCATCTCCCAAGCCACCACTTCGCCGGTGTTCTTGTCGAGAATCACAAACTTATATTCGCAGGGGAACTCCATGCCGGCCAGCGGGATGTTGACTTCCCATTCCGGATAGTGAGCGTCGTTCATGTGTATGGCCTTCTTCACATCCCAGTTGCCAAGGGCGTTGCCCTCGCCGGCGAGGGCGAGAATCTGGTTGGGCTGAATCATGGGCGCAGATATTCTTACATTCAGGCGGCCGGTGTGAGCATTCAGCGCGGTGTCGAGCGGGGCGCGGTGGAGCATGCCCTCTACAAAGGCTGATGAATAGTAAGGTTTGTCGTGAGGCATGTCTTGCCAGCGGTCGTAGATGTCGTATTCCGATGCATCGGCTGCCGCCTCAAATCTGTGGGGCTCGCCCCATTCAAATTTCCAGGCTGCTCCCTCTGCTTTCACTATGTAGCGATAGCTGAAATTGTTAAGCTTGTAGCCGTCGGGCAGCTCTAACTCAAGTTCCCAACGCTCTCCTCCCACAAAGGTGAGCTCCACGGCTTTGTGGTCGTCGCCACCTCCCAATTCGGGCAGCTCGCCGCATAGATACAGCGACTCGCCCCAATAGGTGTGGTAGTCTATGTTGAATTTGATTTTCATTTATGGTGTAATTAATAATTGTTTTTTCGCCTTTAAGTCGATGCTTTTATGCCACAAATTTAGTAATTTTTAAGCATTGTGGCGGCTCTTTCCAATATGTTTTACAACATAAAGCCGGCTTTCGCCAAGTATCCTTTCAGCACTTCGGAGAAATGCTCGTTGTTGGCTCCGGGGTAGCGCACATCTGTAAACACTTGTGCGAGTGTCTGCTTGCCGTTGTCGGCTATGAATTTTTGGTTAGGCTCGTAGTCGTCTTTTGCCTTGTAAAGCTCTTTGATTTCCTCGTCGCTGAGTTTGGGGTAGCGCTCGCTGTAGAGCACTGCATCCACCTCCAGGCGCTCCGATTTCACTACTTCGTCCTCCTGAGGGTAGCCCACCGAGAGGCAAGTGATGGGCACCACGCCGTCGGGGAGCTCAAGGATTTCGGCTATCTGCGGGGCGTTGTAGGTCACGGTGCCAAGGTAGCAGGTGCCCAGTGAGTGCATCTCGGCTATGGTCACAATCTGCTGAGTGAGGGCCACGGCATCGATGATGGCTGCCAGCAGCATCTGCAAGTTGCGAAATGCGGGCTCGGCATTGCTCACCTCACACCAACGCTCAAAGCGCTTGGTGTCGGCACACACTGTGAGCATCACCGGCGCTGAGGCTGCCGCCGGCTGGTTGAAATGCGCCGCCGACAGCTTTTTCAGCATCTCGGCATCGCGCGTCTCTATCACCGAGTAGAGCTGCATGTTGCCGGTGGTGGGCGCATGGCACGCTGCCTCTACTATCTCTTTTATCAACGATTTATCGGGGGCTTGCTCAGAATATTGTCGCACCGTGTGGCGACTTTTGAAATAGTCCATATTCACAGTTATTAGGTTTTAGAAAAGAGGTGTTTCTGCCCGCGAAGATAAGAAGAATATTTTAGAAATGCAATTTTAACACCAAAAATAATTTTGGAAAACTTTTCAACTTTTTTGTCTTCCTTACTTCTCTGATAATTAAATAAATAGCAAAATATTTCGGAAAACTTTATCTCTTATGCCGTAAAACATACTTTTCTAATTTTGATATTTAAGAAATAAATACGAAATTTGCGCTTGCAAAAATTCTATACCAATGGACAACCTGAATACCACTCCTAAAACCTACACATACGAAGAAGCGTTCGACGCTTCGGTGAAGTATTTCAACGGCGATGAGCTGGCTGCAAGAGTCTGGGTGTCGAAATATGCTCTTAAAGACTCATTTGGAGCCATCTACGAGCTCACACCCGACGATATGCACCGTCGCCTGGCTCGCGAATTTGCTCGCATTGAAGCCAAATATCCCAACCCCCTTTCCGAAGACGAAATCTTCGGCCTCATGCAGCACTTCCGCTACATTGTGCCTCAAGGTAGCCCCATGGCCGGAATCGGCAACGACTATCAAGTGGGCTCCCTCTCCAACTGCTTTGTTATCGGCCTGGACGGCAACCCCGACTCCTACGGCGGCATCATAAAAATCGACGAAGAGCAAGTGCAGCTCATGAAACGCCGCGGCGGTGTGGGCCACGACCTCAGCCATATACGCCCCAAAGGCAGCCCGGTGAAAAACTCCGCCCTCACTTCCACCGGCCTGGTGCCTTTCATGGAGCGATATAGCAACTCCACCCGCGAAGTGGCTCAAGATGGCCGCCGCGGTGCCCTCATGCTCTCTGTGAGCATCAAACACCCCGACGCCGAATCATTTATCGACGCCAAAATGACCGAAGGCAAAGTGACCGGCGCCAACGTCTCAGTGCGCATCGACGACGACTTCATGAACGCCGCCGTGGGCGACAGCACCTACACTCAGACCTATCCGATCCACTCCTCTAACCCCGACTATACCAAAGAAATCAAAGCCAAAGCCCTTTGGCAAAAAATCATCCACAACGCCTGGAAAAGCGCCATATAATTGGAGCCATATCGTAGTACTTATATTCCGCAAGACGACCACCGAAGATT
>CAYVAK010000060.1:0-11980 GCA_964448425.1 uncultured Sangeribacter sp. | reverse complement strand
GTGCCATGTAGCGAAGCAGAGTAGCGTTAGCGTAGTTGCGCGCGCCTTTGCTCACTTGAAGGATTACGGGCGATTTGGTGTCGGAAGCAGCTTTGATGATAGCTTGGAGTTGCTCCATGTTGTTGAAGTTGAAAGCGGGGATTGCATAGCCGCCTTTGATGGCTTTTGCGAACATATCTCTTGTGTTCACAAGGCCTAATTCTTTGTAGCTTACCATAGTAATACTATTAAAAATGTTTATCTCTTTATCTTGTTTATAATCTCTATTTCGTTGCGTTGGGGGGCTCTTGGGGCTCCGGTGGGGCTTGCTTATACGGTGAGAATCTCTTTCTCTTTGGCGGCAAATACATCGTCGATTTTCTTCATGTATTTGTCGTGTATTTTCTGCACTTGAGCTTCGGCGTCTTTCTCGAGGTCTTCGCTAAGGCCGTTTTTCACCTCTTTTTTGAGGCCTTCAATGGCTTCGCGGCGAGCGTTGCGCACCGACACTTTGGCGTTTTCGGCTTCGCCTTTGCTCTGCTTTACGAGCTGTTTGCGACGCTCCTCGGTGAGTGGCGGGATGTTGATTCTGATCACCTCACCGTTGTTTTCGGGTGTCACACCGAGTTCGGAGTTGATGATGGCTCGCTCAATTTCGCGGAGCATCTGTTTTTCCCACGGAGTGATTGCGATGGTGCGGGCATCGGGCACACTTACGTTGGCCACATTGGAGATGGGCGATGCGGTGCCGTAGTAGTCCACTTTAATGCCGTCGAGCAGACGAGCGCTTGCCTTTCCTGCTCGGATATGGTTCAGTGTGTCGTCGAGGTATTCTACAGCGAGCTGCATGCTGTCCTCGGCATTTTGAAGATATTCTTTTACTTCCATGGATATAGGGGTTTAGGGTTTTAGTTCATATTTATCCGTTGCATCTCAGGGCTTCACCAGGGTGCCTATCTGCTCGCCGTCCATCATTTTGCGAAGGTTGCCGGGCTTGTCCATGTTGAATACGTAGATGGGCATATTGTTTTCCTTGCAGAGTGCGGTGGCTGTAAGGTCCATCACTTTAAGGCCGCGGCCGAGCACCTCGTCGTAGGTGATTTCGGTAAATTTAGTGGCCTGCGGGTCTTTTTCGGGGTCGGCGGTGTAGATGCCGTCCACTCTGGTGCCTTTCAGCATCACCTCGGCTTCTATCTCGATGGCGCGCAGGGCGGAGCCGGTGTCGGTGGTGAAGTAGGGGTTGCCGGTGCCGCAGCTTATTATCGCTATTTCGCCGTTTTGCAGGGCTTCGAGGGCTTTGGGTTTGGAGTATTGCTCACCTATGGGGTACATGTTGATGGCGGTGAGCACTTTGGCTTTCTGCCCTATTGCTTCCAGCGCGGAGCAGAGTGCTAATGAGTTGATGACGGTGGCGAGCATACCCATTTGGTCGCCTTTCACTCTTTCAAAACCTTTGGCAGCTCCGGAGAGTCCGCGGAATATGTTTCCGCCGCCAATTACTATGCCTATTTGCACTCCTTGAGAGGCAATTTCTTTTATTTGTGTTGCATACTCTCCAAGCCGCTCGCCGTCAATGCCTTGACCTTGAGCTGCGGCCAGTGATTCGCCCGAGAGTTTTAGCAATATCCTTTTGTATTTCATGCCTTTGCTTTTAATATGCAAATTTAGCAAAAAAAACCGAAACCCGCATAATTTGCCTCTCTCTTTTTGCGGGCTGCTGATTGAGGCTTGTGTGGGAATCGGGTAAGGGGGTGGATGGAGTGTGTGCAGTAGGGGCTATTTTTGGCCCAGATATACGGCCACAGTGCCGGGGAAGAGGGCTTTGTATTCGGCTTTTTGGAAGCCGGCTTGGTGCATCAGTTCGAGCATCTCTTGTCGCTGCGGGCAGGCTTGGATGCTTGCAGGCAGGTAGGTGTAGGCGCTCTTGTCGCCGCTCACACATTTGCCCACAAGGGGGATGATGTGGCGTGCGTAGATGCGATACAGGGCGTGCATCACCGGGTTCTTGGGCTCGCAAAGTTCTATGACGCAGAGCACCCCGCCGGGCTTGAGCACTCGGTGCATCTCGCGATAGCCGGAGAGCAGGCGCTCAAAGTTGCGCACACCGTAGGCCACTGTGATGGCCTTATAGGTGTTGTCGGCGAAGGGGAGGTTGAGGCAGTCGGCCACTTGGAAGCTTATCGGGGAGCTTATTTTGCCGGCTTGGGTGAGTCGGCCGAGTTTCTTTCGGGCCACTTGGAGCATTCCGGGGCTGAGGTCTACTCCGGTGATGTGGGAGAGGGGGAATTTGCGGGCGAGCTTGAAGCTCACATCGCCGGTGCCGCAGGCCACATCGAGAATCTCTGTGGCGGGGGCGCTGAGCTGACATTGCCGGTTGAGCATCCTAATAGCGCTGTTGCGCCATATGCGGTGAAGCCCGAATGTCATGGCGGTGTTCATAAAATCGTAGGCCGGAGCAATAGAGTCAAACATTTTCTCTACTTGCTCCGACTTATGTGTGTTGGCATCTGTGTCGCCGTAAGGGTTGATCTCTTCTACAGCCACGTTGTTAGATGGTTTTCAGGCATTCTTTCACATTTTCTTCGATTCGGGCTTCGAGGTTTTCCTCGTCGGTGGCCACAAATTCTTCGCCTGTGATGTGTTCGTAGAGCTCTATGTAGCGGCGGCTCACTTCTTGGCAGTATTCATCTGTCATGGTGGGCACAGTTTGGCCGGCTTTGCCCATAAAGCCGTGGTCCATGAGCCATTGGCGCACAAATTCTTTGGAGAGCTGGCGTTGGGGCTCGTTGTTCTCCAGACGCTGCTCGTAGCCCTCGGCGTAGAAGTAGCGTGAGGAGTCGGGAGTGTGGATTTCGTCGATGAGGTAGATTTTGCCTTGGTGTTTGCCGAATTCGTATTTGGTGTCTACGAGTATGAGGCCGCGCTTTGCAGCCATTTCGCTACCGCGGTTGAAGAGGGCCAGGGCGTAGGCCTCTATTTGGGAGTAGTCGGCTTCGCTCACAATGCCGCGAGCTATGATTTCTTCTCTTGAGATGTTTTCATCGTGGCCGGCGTCGGCTTTGGTGGTAGGGGTGAGGATGGGGTGGGGAAGGCGTTGGTTTTCGCGCAGACCTTCGGGCAGCTTCACTCCGCAGATTTCGCGGGCTCCGGCTGCATATTCTCTCCATGCGCTGCCTGCCAGATAGCCTCTTACTATCATTTCGATTTTGAAGGGCTCGCATTTCAGTCCTATGGTCACCATGGGGTCGGGCACCGCCACTTTCCAGTTGGGCACTATGTCGGCGGTTGCGTCGAGAAATTGTGCTGCTATCTGGTTGAGCACCTGTCCTTTGTGTTGGATTCCGCGCGGAAGCACTACATCGAATGCAGAGATTCTGTCGGTGGCTACCATCACCAGGTAGCTGTCGTCGATGTTGTAGACGTCGCGCACTTTGCCGTGGTATACTTCACCTTTTTGGTCGGCAAATTGGAAGTTTGTTTTTGTGAGAGTCTTAGCCATATTTTTAGCGTTGTCGGTTGATTGCTATAACGACTGCAAATTTAGGAAATTTTTTTCATATGTGAAGGGTTCACTGCCGCCCGGAAGTGTTGTCGGAGGGCTGTAGGCGTGCCTTCGGCGCTTCTTTTAGAGGGCGCGGCGGTAGATTTCAGCGCAGTCGGCCATGGATAGCGGCACGTAGAAGCCGAGTGTGGAGCCTATGTTGTTGCGGAGCGATTCGGTGAGGGTCGGGATGTCGGGCTCGCAGCCTATGAGCTCGCGCATGGAGGTGGTGAGGCCCATGGTGTGGTAGAATCCTTTCAGGGCTTCGATGGACAGGCGGCAGAGCTCTTGCTCTGTTTTGCCTTGGGGGCAGATGCCGAGCACATTGGTGGCGAAGCGGGCCACTATTTTGGGGTTCTTCTCGGCCACAAAAGAGAGCCATGCGGGCACTATCACTGCCAGGCCGGCGCCGTGGGCCACTCCGTGGAATGCGGAGAGCTCGTGCTCCAGGCGGTGCGACGCCCAGTCTTCCTCTTTGCCGTTGCCACACAGACCGTTGTGGGCCAGTGTTGATGCCCACATTATGTTGGCGCGGCTGTCGTAGTTGTCGGGATTGTCTTTGAGCTTGAGGGCTTCGGTAAATACGGTGCGCATCACTCCTTCGGCCACTGTGTCGGTCACTTGGCAGTTGGGGGTGTTGGAGAAGTAGCGCTCAAATATGTGGCAGAGCATATCCACGATGCCGCAGGCTGTCTGAAACCATGGGAGGCTCATGGTGAGCTCGGGGTTCATGATTGAGAACACGGGGCGGAGCACCATGGGGTAGCGCACTGAGATTTTGTGGCGGCCCTGAGCGTCGATTTTGGTAATCACCGAGTTGCCGCTGCCTTCGCTGCCGGCTGCCGGGATGGTGAGAATCACGCCCACCGGCAGGGCTTTCAGGGGCAGTGCCTTGTTGCTGTAGAAGTCCCAAAAGTCGCCCTCGTAGGGCACACCCAGTGCGGTGGCTTTTGCGGAGTCGATCACCGAGCCGCCGCCCACTGCGAGAATAAAGTCGACATTTTCTTTGCGAGCCAGCTCAATTGCTTCGTAGACTTTGTCGCTGTCGGGATTGGGCTGAATGCCTCGCTGCTCCACGAAGCTGATTTTTGCTTCGCTCAGTGAGGCTCTTACTTTGGCCAGGAGCCCGCATTTCTCGGCGTGGCTACCGCCGCTCACAAGGAGTATTTTTGTGGCTCCGTGGCGGAGTGCCAGTTGGCCCACTTGCTGTTCTGTGTCGCGTCCGAATACAAATTCTGTCGGGCTGAAAAATGTGAAATTATTCATAGTCGGTGATTTAGAGGTGTGTTTGGGTGTGAGAGGGGTTGTGTGGGAGGATGAGGGAGGGTTGAGAGGAGGATGAGGGGAGTGGTGTTTATTTAAAATTAGCGGCTATCGCTGCTGCGAGAGCTTGCATCTTTTCGGGGTCGGGGTTGGCAATTTTGTGCTTGAAGTCCATGTCGCCCTCTTTGATGATGGGGATGAGGTGTATGTGGGCGTGGGGCACTTCGAGGCCGAGCACGGCGACACCTACTTTTGTGCACTCTACAGTGGCTTTCAGAGCTTTAGCCACACGCTGAGCAAACAGGGTGAGCTCGGTGAGCTCGCCTTCGCTGAGGTTGAAGATGTAGTCTTCTTCATGTTTGGGCACCACCAGTGTGTGGCCCCAGTTCACCGGGTTAATGTCCAGGAAGGCAAAGCAGTGTTCGTTTTCTGCCACCTTGTAGGAGGGGATTTCGCCGGCAATGATTTTGCTGAATAGAGTCATGACGGTTTAGATTTCTATTTTGATAATTTCAAAGTTCATGACGCCGGCGGGAGCCTTGATAGCCACGATTTCGCCGATTTTGTGGCCCAGCAGGCCTTGAGCTATCGGGGTGTTGCTGGCTATTTTGTGTTCGCGAAGGTTGGCTTCGTTTTCGGTCACAATGGTGTATTTCATTGTCATGCCGTTGCCGGTGTTGCGGATAGTCACAGTGTTGAGGAGCTGCACAATCTCGGTGTTGAGGTTGCTGTCGTCGATGATTCTTGCTGAGGCGATAATCTCTTTGAGCTGAGCTATTTTCATCTCCAGCAGGCCTTGAGCCTCTTTAGCTGCGTCGTATTCGGCATTTTCGGAGAGGTCGCCTTTGTCGCGAGCCTCGGCGATAGCGTGTTTTATAGCTGGACGCTGTGCTTCGAGCTCAGCGAGGTCTTTCATTTTCTTGTTGTAGCCCTCTTGGGTTAAATAAGTTGCCATTTTGGTTTAAATGTTAAAAGATTAATTGTGGTTCTACATGGTTATAGAGGCCTTGATGTGGAGCTATGACCTCTATATAAAAACTAAAAGAATCTCTGCCTGCTGTGGCAGAAATACTTTTGTAGAGTCACCACCGGGAGCTGACGTCGGCCCTCTATTGCGAGCGCAACGGCGCTGTTGGTGGATATATATGATTTAAAAGACGCTTAAGTGTGAGCCAAGCGTCTTGCGTGTTGTTGATGCTGCAAAGTTACTACTTTTTTATTTGCCACACAAGTTTTTTTGCAAAAATGCCACCCACTTTTCTCGGGCCTGTGGGGGCGGGCAAGGTGGGTGGCGTTTTGGGGGCCTGTTATCGGGCCAGTGTGGGGTCTTTTGTCTTGGGGTGAATCATCCAGCGACTTATGGATATTAGCTTGGGCACGAGGCGCCGTATGTCGGTGCGATAGCGAGAGCCGAGGATTATAATCATCAGGGCGATGCCGAGGATTATGGCGTAGCCGTAGGTCTCTTTAATGCCCATGAGCAGTGTTTGTACGGATATGTTGTTGCCGGCTTGTGCCGCGGCGGTGTGGTCGGTGAATCCTTCCGATATAATCATGTAGCTTTTGGCAGTAGCCCAATTGAAAATTCGATGTACAATGGCGGCTCCGGCTGCTGTGCCCATGCCGCATCTCACAAAGCCTGCTATTGCGATGTTCATGAAGAAGTGTTGGAATGGAATTTTTTGCGACAGATAGTAGGTGGCAATGGTTTCCATCATCACTTCCGAGATGCCCAGTGAGAACATTGCCAAGTACATGGTCTCTTTGTCGGTGGCTGAGTCGCATATGAAATACATTGAGAGCACATAGTAGGTGGCCATGCCGAAGGTGAGCAGCAGGAAGTTTTTTATGCCCCAGCGCCAGCGCACCAGGATGAAGTAGGCAAGGATGGCGCCCATAATCACTCCTGCGAGCTCTGGGTAGTTGAGTGAGATGGTGTTCAGGGAGTCGTAGTTTAGCACCGCTGAGAGGTAGGTGGGCTGGAGCACATGGGCTGTGCCGGAGAGTATGGCCATGCCCAGCAGGAGCAGGAGCAGCTGCCAAGTGGCGGGGTAGCAGAATGCTTTCAGGGCTATGTAAGGCTCTTTTTTGAAGTAGCTGTAGGCTATGGTTATGGCCAGCAGGGAAATCAGAATCCAGGTGGCATTCCATATGGGCATACTGTCCCACCAGTCGTAGTGCTCGCCGTAGGTGAATATCCAAGCGCCCACGCAGCAGATGAGGGTCCAGAGTATCTGGCCGGTCCAGTCGATGCCTTTCAGGGGGATGGGAGGTCCGGAGCGGTGGTCATGCTTCATGATGAAGTAGGTCACAGCGTCGATAAAGAGCATCATGAGCATTATCACCAGGTTCATCATTCTCCAATTGGAGAAGTAGGTGACATAGGAGGTCACTATTCCGGATAGCTGTATGGCGCCGCACACCAGGACGTAGATCACGGGGAAGAACACTGCGAAGTTGCGGGTAGGGGTGATGTTGAGCTGTATGGAGCTCATGCAGCCAAACATGCCCATCATTTTGAAGTATCCGGCCACCAAGCATATAACCCAGAACACCACCGGCGAGGAGGCATACATGGCGCCGATGCTGCAAAAGATTATGGCTATGCTTGAGATGAAGAAGAGTTGGCGTGTGTAAAGGCCGAATTTCCAGCGGAATAGCATCGGAAATATTATGTTGAGGCCTATGAGTGAGCAGTAGCCGCCCATGGTCACATCTTCGCTCAAGAAGGCGAGCTCGCTCATCATCTGGGTGAGCGAGGCGAGGTAGACACCGCCCACAAACTGATAGAACAGGGCAAAGACAATGATAATCCAGAAGCGGGCTCGTCGAGGCACATAGTCCTCAAACATATGTAGTTGCCGGATGAAGTTGACCGGCGGCATTTTTGGAAAGAATCCCATTATTTCTTCACTTTACATTCCACATTGAGCCCGGCGCGCAGGCGCTTCATGAGGGCGGCGTCGTTCGACTTGCAGAATCGGATTTTGACCGGTATTCGTTGTTCCACTTTCACAAAGTTGCCGGTAGCATTGTCTTGAGGCATAGCGGAGTATTTTGCGCCGGTGGCTTTAGATATGGCTTCTATCACGCCGCTGAATCGGGCGTCGGGGATGGCGTCGACAGTGATTGCCACAGTGTCGCCTATTTGCATTCTTGATGTCTGGGTCTCTTTATAGTTGGCTATCACCCATATGTCGGCCTCGTCTACTATGGAGAGCAAGGTCTGGCCGGGCTGTATGAGCTGTCCCACCTGTAGTTCCTTCTTTGAGGCGTAGCCGTCGCAAGGAGCGGTGATTACGGTGTAGGATAGGTTGAGTTTTGCCAGGTCGATAGCGGCCTTGGCGGCCTCTATGTTGGCGTTGCTTTGGCCGAGTCGTTCGGTTTGTTCGGCCGAGCTAAGGGCGGTGGTGCGCTTTTGGCGGGCGAGAGTCTCATGTTTTGCTTTGAGGGCTTCATAGTTGGTGGCCACGGCATCGAATTGCTGTTGGGTCACAGCCTCCTGCTCCAGGAGCGCTTTGTAGCGGTCGTAGTCGCGGCGTGCGTTGTTTAGAAGCGCTTCCACCTCGGCCATGGAGGCGTCGGATACACTCAGATTGTTTTGGATGGTTGAGATAGAGGCGTTTACGGCACTCTTGCCGGAGGTCATGTTTTGCAGGTCGGCTTCGGCTTGAGCCAGGCGCAAGCGGAATTCGGAGTCTTCGATAATCACCAGGGTGTCGCCCTTGTGCACCGGTGTGTAATCGTCAAATCTAATCTCTTTTATGAATCCTTGCACGCGGCTAATCACCGGCACTATTTGACATTCGGTGCGGGCGTTGTCGGTAAATGTAGATGAGGTGAAGCCCATGAATCGATAGCCTATCCAAGCGAGTCCGAGGGCAATAAGTATAAGCACGCCAATGTTTTGAAGCAGGCGACGAGTTTTCTGTCTCATAGTGTTCCTGAGTTGTATTTAAGTTGATAATAGTAGTATATAATGTTTACGCGTGCGTTGACGAGGCGCACTTCGGCATCGAGTTTGGCTGTCGAGGCGTCGAGCATATCGGTGAGCAACGCGAGTTGGTTGTTGTAGCGGTTTTCCACCAGGTTGTAGTTTTCATCGGCGAGTTGCACATTCTTCTCTTCTGTTTGGAGCATTCGGAATGCTTGCAGATATTGGGTGTAGGTGTCGTTGATGGTGCTGTTGAGCCTGTCGGTGGCGGCATCGCGGTGGCTTACTATTGCCTCTTTCTCAAGGCGGTTGGCAGCCATGGATTTGGGTGTTTTGAATAGGGAAGAGAGGTTGTAGCTCACGTTGACGCCCACAAACCAGAAGTTGTAGTTGCTGTTGATTACGGGTATTTCAAAGTCGATGGGGCCGCTGAATTTGTCGCCGGCCACCAGCCCTATGCGGGGTAGGCGTTGCGCTTTCAATTGGCGGTATTCCAGTGAGTTAAGGTTCTCTTGGAGATCGAGCGTCTTGAGCAGGGTGGAATTCTGCATGGTGCGCTCCAGCCATTGAGGTTGGCCCTCTGTAGAAGGGAGGCTTTGGAGCTGTTCACTCATTTCTGTCTCAATCTCAGTGCCTTGGCTCAGACCGAGGAGCAGGCATAGGTCGTGGTTGAGCACCTGAATATGGTTGTTGATGGTGAGCAGGTCGTAGTCCAAGGTGGAGAGTCGGAGCTCGTAGCGGGTGATGTCGTTTTTGAGCGCTACGCCCTCTTTATAGCGGGCGGTGATGTCGGCTATCAGCTTGCGAGTGAGAGAGATATTCTCTTCGTAGACCGCTTTGAGGTTTGAGGCTTTGCAAAGCTCCAGATAGCAGCACACGGCTCTTATGGAAGCGTCTTGGCGTGTTTGGCTTAGCGCGGTCTCCGACAGGCGGGTGCGCGTTTTTGCCATATCGATGCCGGCATTGATGGCTCCGCCGGCGTAGATGGGCTGGTATATGCTGAGCTCCAGCGAGTTGCCTAAGTGGGGCATATGATAGCCTTTGGCATCGGTGAAGTCGCGATCCATAATTGTGATGTTGCCCAAGAAGTTGAGGTTCAGTGAGGCGTTGATGTCGGGCAATTTGGCGTTGTAGGCCACTTGCTCGCCTTGGCGGCTGGCCTCGAGGTCACGCCTTGCGGCGGCCACGTCGTTGTTGTTTTGTGCCACTAATTCAAGCAGTTGGCTTATGCTCAGCGAGCGCTTTTCTTGTGCGCTGCTTTGCGATGCGGCACATAGCGACACAATTATTGCCGCTACGATTAAGCATTTCTTGCTCATGGTGATATGTGTGTGGTTTAGAGTTTTATGGGTGGTAGTTACTCCTATAGCCCGAAGTGCTCGCTGCCGTGGCGGCGCGAGTGACTGATTAGGGGCGAAGATGGGATGTGGGGAGCAGGGTGTCTATGCGGAGCAATTCTTCGCGAATGGCTCGCATATAGGGGCGTGTGAAGTGTTAAAACAGCACGTGCCAGAACGGGATTTCCAGGAAGAGACCCGGAAGCCCTGTAAGAGTGTGTAATTTATTGAAATTGTGACGGTTGGATGGTGTAGTTTCCATTAATCCACTCTTTTTTATTGTTTCTTATTTCGCCACAAATTTAATCTTTTTTTTGAGCATTTGCAAGTGTCGGAGGCGAAAAAAGAGCATAAAAATAGCCGGTTAGGGGTGCGACTGGGGTGCCGGTGAGAGGGCTAATATTCGGAGAAGAATTTGGGCCTGATGAGCAGACCTACCCTCACTCGGTTGTGGAATTGCTTGTAGTCTAATAGGTTTTCACCGTAGCCGTTATACCAGGATATGAAGAAGTATTCGTTGGCCGAGCGCCAGGGACGCCAGAAGAGCTCAATGGAGGTGTTGAAGTCGAGCTTCCAATTGCCGCGCTTCACCAGGTGCATTGAGCCGCCAAACTTGCCGTTGCGTGAGGTGACGGTGAATCCGGCGTTGGAGATGCCGGTGTATTTCACTATGTCGCGGTTGTTCTCACCGTCTACTATCGGAATCCAGAATCTGCCGTCGATGGTGAGGATATCGTTGATCATTATTGTGGCACCGAATGCCACTCTGTTCCAGCTGCGCGAGTCGATGGAGTCTTTGCCGTTGCTCATGTGCTCAATCATGAAGGTGGCCCTACCTATGTAGCGGTCTTTGCTGAAGAGGGGGCGCGCCAAACCAATACCGGGGTTGAAAGTGAAGTCGCGCATAGGCATGGAATTGCGAAACACATCCCACTGCACCTGCTGAGTGAAGGTGAGGAAGAGGAATGTGTGGCCGGGCAGGGTGGAGCGGGTGAGGCGCTGCGCAATGCTGATTTGAAATTTCACATCAGAATTGGAGGCGTTTGGCTTATGGAGCGGGTCGGTGCCTACCGCAAAATAGTTGTCGCGGTAGAGTGTGAAATATGGGCCGTTGTCTATTTCGTTGCGCAGTGAGTCGGTGATGGAATAGTCTTTGTGTGCAATGATTTGCGATTGGGAGGGGAGAACCGAAAGGATGATGAGGAGCAGTAGGGCAATCGCTTTGCCATGGCTCGCTGCGGCAAGTGTGTATAGTCTGCTTGTGTGATTCATTGATGCGGTTTTGAGTTGCAAAATTACACAATCTCAAACAAATGGTCAAACTCGGCTCCCCTCCAATCCCTATAATGAATTTTAAAATTGCCCGAAAACCCCTAATTTGACTATATTATCCGACAAAATGACTATCTGAGAGCCTTTCTGTTTTGCCGCCGGAAGCGCCGGTGCCTATTTCAGATATTGGAAATATTTGCTAATTTTGCAAGTAAACTCAAAGAGTTACTGTATAATCTAAACCAATTAATCAGCGGGCGCCGGCCTGCCCGGCTCCACTAACAGCAAGTAAATATATGCGACTCAGAAACATTGTGCCACTGCTGGCTTTATCAGCGTTGTCTGTGGCTAACGCTTACGGAAACGACCGGATTGTTTCCACTTCAGCCTATAGCTGGAAAGGCGACTCAATTGTGCAAGGCTCCTTTAAGGCGTATGCCCCTTCGGCTTTTGAGATTGTGAGCAACTATGCCGCGCAACCTCACTACTTCATGCCGATTGAGAAACGCTGGCGCCTGAAAAACGATATCTCTGCCTATCCGCAGCTCAACACCCCCAACAAGTTGCATCAGGCCATTTATAACATGGGCCTTGATGAGATGATTAATGCCGTGGAGCCCGACACCACCCTGCGCACCGGCAAAGAGTGGGCCG
>CAYVAK010000059.1:10066-12178 GCA_964448425.1 uncultured Sangeribacter sp. | reverse complement strand
GTGCCCAGCACCGTGACCCATGCTATCACCGGCTGGTGACGCATATCGTAGATTATCTGTATAATTTTGTTTTTCATGTTGATGCCGTTGGTCTACGATATGATACGTCCGTCGAAAAATCTCACAATGCGGTCGGTGTCGCAAGCTTGAGCCTCGTTGTGGGTCACCATTACAATGGTGGTGCCGTCTTCGGTGTTGAGGCGGTGAAGCAGCTCCATCACTTCGGCGCCCATCTTGGAGTCGAGGTTGCCGGTGGGCTCATCGGCCAGGATAATCTCCGGGGCGCCCACGATGGCGCGGGCTATGGCCACACGTTGGCACTGTCCGCCCGAAAGCTGCGCGGGGAGGTGCTTGATGCGGTGGCTCATGCCGAGGCGTTCGAGCACTTGCTCCACCTTCTCTCGGCGCTGCGAGGCCGAGAGCCCGCTGCGATATGTCAGCGGCAGCTCCACATTGGCGGCAACACTGAGCGAGGGTATGAGGTGGAAGCTTTGAAACACGAAGCCTATGTTGCTGTTGCGGAAATGGGCCAACGCTGTGTCGCCCAAGGCGTTGCAGTCGGTGCCCAGTATCTGCACATTGCCTTCGGTGGGCTTGTCGAGCAGGCCTATCATGTTGAGCAGCGTAGATTTGCCGCAGCCCGAAGGCCCCATTACGCTTATAAATTCTCCCTTCTCAACATCGAGGTTGATGTTTTCGAGGGCTGTTGTCTCTATCTCTTTTGTGCGATATACTTTCTTGATTGCTTTGAGTGAAATTATTGCCATAGGTAAAGGTGTTATTAGGTTGGGCATCCTGGCCGCTGCCCGCTTGGGGGCGGTGGGGTGGAGGGTGCCGGGGAGGGTTATTTTAGTTTTAGGGATTCGGATTTTTCGTAGTTGCTCATGTCGCTAATCACCACACGGTCGCCGGGCTTGAGGCCGGAGAGCACCTCCACATATTCGCGGTTGCTGTCGCCAAGACTCACTTGCCTGCGCACAAGCCTGTGGTCGCCGTCGACCACAAACAGGTTGTATTTGCCGGGCCCGTTGAAGAAGGGGCCGTTGGGCACGAGAGTGGCGCGGTCTTTATAGCCGTAGATCACTTGTAGCTCAAGATTAAGGCCTGGGCGGAGATGCTGCTCGCGCGGGTTGCAGAGAGAGACGCTGAAGCTGATTTGGTTCTGACTTGATTGCGGAGATATGTTGGTCACAGTGCCTTCGAGGGGCGTATTGCCGATGTTGACCAGCACTTTTGAGCCCACGGCAATGCGGTCGCGTGCGCCGTCGGGGAGCTGTCCTTCAATCTTAAATTGGCTCAGATCGGAGACCACGGCCACCTTCTGGCCGGCGCTCACGCGGCTGCCTATTTCGGAAGTTATGAAGGTGAGAATGCCGGTGTGGGGTGCGGGGATTTTGCCATCGGCCAGGGTGCGACGCATCAGCTCCAGGTCCTTGTCGTAGACGCGTAGTTCCAAGGCTCGCGACTGCTCTGAGGCCTTCTGAATTTTGCGGTCGTTGGCATATTTTTCGCGCAGCTGCTGCAACTCCAGCCTTCCGGTGGCCAGCGATGTCTCGGCTTGGCGCACACGTTCGCCAGTGCCGGAGCCCAGACTGTCGAGTCGCCTCTCGTTGCCAAGCTCCACTGAGAGGCGTTGCACCTCCATCTCCTTCACCTTAATCTGCATGGAGAGCTCGCTGAGCCGTGTCTCGGTGTCGAGATTTTCGCGAGTGATGTCGGTTTGCTTAATGCCTCGTTCGTCAAGTTTCTTGGAATAGTCGGTTTGGGCCGATTGCAGGTCGAGCTCCAGCAGCGGCATCCCTTCCTTGACACTGTCGCCCACTTGCGCATACACGGCTACGATGCTGCTCTCCACCGGGGAGTTGATAATCTCCTCGTAGGCCGGCACCACCTTGCCCGAAGCGGCTACCGAAGTGTCGAGCGGGCCCTCAGTGACCACGCCGAACAGCAGGTCGCGTTCCGCCACACTCTTTTGCAAGCTTAGGAGCATAGCTGCGATGATGGCGGCTATCAGGGCCACTCCGAGGCCCCACCGGGCATACCTGCGAAGAGCCGTAGTGTGTAGAGTTTTCTTATCTATTTCTTTATCCATAGCGGGGTAGTGGGTTTAGA
>CAYVAK010000059.1:0-9966 GCA_964448425.1 uncultured Sangeribacter sp. | reverse complement strand
GGTTAATTCACCCTAATTGGGTAGGTTATTTCTGCTGCGAAATAAGCAAAAAAACGCACCTTTGTCAACACCCGCTATAAATCAGCAACTTACAGTGGCCTGATTGTCCGAAAACGGACACCCCCGCCACCACCGGCATCTCTGCGCACCTCCGCGCTGCCGCTAAATAGCCTTCAGCTCAAACGCTTCCTCAAATGGTATGCGCCTGTGACCTTCGTGATATTTCTGCCATGCCGGTTCCTCATGGCTTACGGCTGAAATCCTGCTTGAGCTGTAGCCTTTGAAGTGGCTGCAAATGGTGTGAATTATCTCTTTTTCCGTCTCGCTCAAAACAGTTGCATCAGGCATGCTCTTTGCCACAAGTACGTTCCCCTCATATTCTCCTAACGGTCGTAGCTCTTGGCTAATTTCGTCAAATTCGCTATACAGTTTTTCCCAACGGTCGGGCACCGGGCCAAAGTCTATGGCACGAAAAGAGAGCCCCGTCATAGACATGCCTCTTTGGCGATATGCCATGAAGTCGATATAGAAAAGCAGCTTATTCATTTTAGTGCAAAACACTTCGCCACATTCGTGCAAAATGGTGAGCATTATGGCTTTAAGGCGTGAAAGTGATATAGGCGAATAGCCATTCTCGACACCTCGCATCACTCCGAACACTCTGCGACATTCATAC
The DNA here is from genome assembly GCA_964448425.1 of uncultured Sangeribacter sp. Taxonomy (GTDB): domain Bacteria; phylum Bacteroidota; class Bacteroidia; order Bacteroidales; family Muribaculaceae; genus Lepagella. Next base: position 9,290 of record CAYVAK010000059.1, on the reverse strand, counting down.
TCTTCAATGTGATATTCGTTCTTCTTGGCTATCACTTCTCTTACCTTCTCGCTTATGCTGTGGTATTCTTTTTCAGTGAGCAGTATGCGGGCCGAGTTCACTAAATCCATCATCACCTTAGGGTTAGCGATGGAGCGTATCATGCGCCCGTTTGACACACTTGGCACCTCCCCGCTCTCATATAGCCGCCATTGGTTTGTGCCAATGCCGAGCATGGCCGACATCTTTGCCGCCGAAATTCCGTAGCGACTACGTGTGGCGATAATCTCGTCGGTAAATGGTATGCCATATTTGGCTCTATATCGGTTGGTGACTTGCAAGAAGCCGCAATTGTCACTTTCGTCTGTTGTGAACATCTCACCGCTATCTTCACAAACGTAGGCAGTGTGGATATACTCATATTCTTCTCCGCGAAATTTCCATGTACGCGGTTCGTACACAACTTTCATCTCCTTTCCTGTATATGGACTCAACATAGCTGTTAATCTTCTTTAAATGGATAAATCAACGGGTGCTCGGCAATGTGGAAGGAGATACAAATGGTTTGGCTCGTTACGCCTGAAATCATTACTTTAATGTAAATCTCCCGCCCTTTTACATCTTTGCCAAATACCCACATCACTCCAAGGCGATTGAGCTCATCAACCACCGGGCCTTGTACATAATCTTGTACACGAAGATTTTCAATCACCACTGTTCTGTATGAAGGCACTATCTCAAGCTCTTGCAGCGTGGCTTGATTCTTACCCCTATCGTCGCGAAACAGGATGCCAAAAATCTTCATTTTGGTGTGGAGCTCATTGAGAAATGCCTCCACCTCTTTTTTAGTTACCATTGAGTTTTTCTGTTTTGATGTGCAAAAGTAGAAATAATAATTGAAATAGCCTAATTTATCAACGTTAAAGTTGATAAATTGTCGCTTCGCCCCACGGCCTTCAGCTAAAGATATAGGTGAGTGTGCCGAAATTCAATTTCGGCACTCATGCCTCGCAATATTCACTTAACTATTACTCTTATGACACAACAAGAACGTCACTCTCTCAAACCCGCAGTCGTCGGCTCCCGTCACTCTCTCTTCACTTTCGCCTCGCGGCTCCGCAGCCGCCTGCGCTCACAGCTCTCCGCCCGCACTCTGGCCACTTACGCCACCGCCATCAACAGCTTCCGCCGCTTCCTCTCCGGCGGCGACATTGCCCTGGAGTGCATTACCGCCTCTCTGCTCAAAAGCTATCAGGCCCACCTGCTGGCTTCGGGCTGCTCGCTTAACACCGTCTCCTTCTATATGCGCAAGCTCCGCGCCATCTACAATAGGGCGGTAGACAGTCGCCTGATTGCCGACCGCAAGCCATTCAGGGGAGTGTTTACCGGTATGGAAAAGACTTCCAAACGTGCCTTGCCTTGCAGCGACATCACCTCCCTGCGCCTCGCCGACCTTAGCCACAAGCCCAAAATGCAGTTTGCCCGCGACATGTTTCTGCTCAGCTTCTACCTGCGCGGCATCTCCTTTGTGGATATGGCCTTCCTGCGTCGTGCCGACCTCTGTGGCGGCATCATCACCTATCGCCGCCACAAGACTCACCAACGCCTCTCCATACGCTGGACCGAAAGGATGCAGCAGATTCTGGACCGCTATCCCTCCAACACCTCCGGCTTCCTGCTCCCCCTCATCACCGGCGATGAGGGCGACCTGCGCAAAGCCTACATCAACGCCGGCCAGCGCATTAATTACCACCTGAAACGTCTGGGAAAGTTGCTGAGGTTAAGCTCAAAAGTCACCATGTATTGCAGCCGCCACAGCTGGGCCACAATAGCGCGCGACAAAGGAATAGCATTAAGCGTAATCAGCGAAGGTCTGGGACATGAGAGCGAGCGCACCACTCGCATTTACTTAGACTCACTCAGCGCATCGAAAGTAGACAAGGCCAACGACATAGTGAGCAACGCCGTTTAGACCCCCCGAAGCAAGTATCCGTATCCCCTTGTAGAAGATTATGATTTCTCTGCAAAGGGTTAAATATCAGATGGCTACAAGCACGTTTCTCGCTCCTTTACGGTGCAGATCATCGGCCTTACAGGCTCGGGGCTCAACTTCAGCCGCGACACCTTAAAACGGCACCTTAAATCAGAAGCTACACTGCCACACGCTTTTAGAGGAAGAATTTTTGCGGTAGTTCATCAAAAAATTGCTACCTTTGCAGAGAAATCATAATCTTCTACAAGGAGATTATAAAACTACGGCCGATGTATCGACATTTTTTTAAGCGATTTCTGGATCTTGTAATCTCCGGGTTGGCGCTGCTGTGCCTAAGCCCGTTGCTACTCGTGGTGACCATCTGGCTCCACTTCGCCAACAAAGGCGCCGGCGCATTCTTCACCCAAGAGCGCCCCGGGCGCAATGCCAAGATATTCAAGATACGAAAATTCAAAACCATGACCGATGAGCGCGATGCCAACGGCAACCTGCTGCCCGACAGCCAACGCCTCACCGCGGTGGGCAAATTCGTGCGCTCCACCTCCATCGATGAGCTGCCTCAGCTCTGGAACGTGGTGCGCGGCGACATGTCGCTCATAGGCCCTCGCCCCCTCCTCATCCAATATCTGCCCCTCTACAGTGCCGAGCAAGCCCGCCGCCACCTGGTGCGCCCCGGCATCACCGGTTGGGCGCAGTGCCACGGCCGCAACAACATCAGCTGGGCCGAAAAATTCAAATTGGATGTGTGGTATGTAGACCATATATCGTTTCTAACCGACATCAAAGTAATCACAACAACAATAAAAAAAGTGCTTCGTCGCGCCGACATCTCCAAGCAGGGAGTGGCCACTACCGAAGCCTTCAACGGAAACAATTGACATGAAAGATATTGCGATATATGGCATGGGCGGACTCGGTCGCGAAGTGGCCTGCTTGATAGCCGACATCAACGCAGCCTCACCTCAATGGAACTTCATCGGATTCTTCGACGACGGAGCTCCCGAGACCATGACCCCCTCCACCCACGGCAAGCTCTTGGGCAACATCGACACCCTCAACGCCTGGCCCACCGACCTGAGCATAGCGCTCTGCTTCGGCGCTCCCCGAGTAATAGAGATAGTGAGGCACAAAATCACCAACCCACGCATCACCTTCCCCAACCTCATCCACCCTGATACCCGCATATCTGATAGAGCAACTTTTAAGATAGGGGAGGGCAATATAATTACACGTTCGTGTGTGATGACTTGCAATGTCACTGTCGGTAACTTTAATTTGATGAATGGCTCCGTTGCATTTGGCCATGATGTCACAGTCGGTGACTACAATGTGTTTATGCCGGCCACGCGTATATCGGGCGAGGTGACCATTGGCAACAGTAACCTGTTTGGTGCAATGTCGTTTGTGAAGCAACTTCTGACAGTCCCCGATAATGTCACTTTGAGTCCGCTCTCGGCATTATTGACCAAGCCCAAAACCGGTGGCCTATATATCGGCAATCCCGCTAAAAAATTTAAATATTAAAACACCCGAATTAATATGGAACTTAAAGAATTTATTGAAAACTTCGCCGGTCAGTTTGAAGAAACCGACGCAAGCGAGATTACAGCCACAACAGCATTCCACGACCTTGACGAATACTCTTCGCTCACAGCTCTTTCAATCATAGCTATGGTAGACGAAGAATACGATGTCACCCTCAAAGGCGATGACATGCGTAGTGCTGTCACAGTTGAAGATTTGTTCAACATAGTAAAATCAAAAGCATAAAAGCTATATGGCATTCTTGCAGATTAAGAATGTTGCTATTGTAGGTATGTCGGCCGGTGTCCCCAAGCACGTCATGCCTACAATCTCAACTACTGATAAATATGATGCTAATGCATTTGCCGAGACTACCGGTGTCTTGGAGAAACGCTACAGCAACGATTTCACAACTTCCGATTTAGGCTGTAAAGCGGCGGAACAGCTAATTGCCGACCTAAATTGGGATAAGAAAGAGATCGGAGCATTAATCTTTGTGACCCAAACGCCCGACTATATTCTCCCGGCAACATCCTGTATTCTTCAGGATAGATTGGGATTGAGCAAAGATTGCTTTGCGTTGGATATATCTCTCGGCTGCTCCGGTTGGGTGTATGGCTTGTCGGTTATCTCAAGCCTTATGCAAACAGGCATGATAAAGAAGGGCATTCTTATTGCAGGCGATGCGCGCAAGCAATGTTTTGAGGAGGCCGACCAATTATTCGGCTTTGCAGCTACTGCAACAGCAATCGAATACAAAGAGGGCGTCGAAGGATTCCAATTCCATTTTGGCACCGACGGCTCCGGCTATGATGCTATCATTAAACCTGTTGGCGGCTGCCGCAACCAAGTCACGGCAAAAGACCTTGTTCCCGTGATGTGTGAGGACGGAAGAGAGCGTCACGGCTTCCAAACCTTGATGAAGGGCATGGACGTTTTCGCCTTCGGCATTACCACCGCTCCCAAAAGCATCAAAAAGTTGGTGGCTGAATATGGTATTGACACTAACAATGTGGAATACTATGTGTTCCACCAAGCCAATAGGATGATGAACGAAACCATCCGTAAGAAACTGAAATTGACCGAGGAACAAGTGCCGTATTCAATGACACACTTCGGTAATACATCATCTGCATCAATTCCGTTGACTATCGTTACTCAAATTGCCGATAAGATTAAGGACAAACGCACCGAAATCATAGGTTGCGGCTTTGGTGTAGGCCTTTCATGGGGCACAGTCCACTTCACCACCGATTCTCCGGTGATAAGCAACCTTGTAGAATTGTAAAGATATGACAGATTTCAATCCATATAATCTATCGGGCAAAACAATACTCGTCACCGGTGCCTCTTCAGGCATAGGTAAAGCCACAGCTATCAATGCCTCGAAACTTGGCGCTACAGTGGTAATTACAGCGCGCGATGAGCACCGACTGCAAGAAACTTTCGATAGCCTCGACCGCTCAGAGTCGGCGGCTCACAAAATGATTCTTGCCGATTTAACGGTGGCTGATGAGGTCAAAAACTTGCTTGCAGAAGTCCCTTCGCTCGATGGGTTGGTGCTCTGTGCCGGCAAGGGCCTTACCCTTCCGCTGCAATTTGCCACACGAGAGAAATTTGACGACATTTTTGATGTCAATTTCTTTGCTCCGGTTGAACTCCTCCGGATGCTTTTCAAGAAGAAGCTGTTGCAAAAAAGTGCTTCGGTGGTGCTTTTAGCCTCACTTGGCGGCACACAAATATTCAGTGGCGGCAATGGCATTTACGGTGCATCTAAGTCAGCGCTTAATTCTATCATGAAGTTTGCCGCTAAAGAATTTGCACCTCGCAAGATACGTGTTAACAGCATATGTCCCGGTATGGTCGACACCCCATTGATTCACCGTGGCACTATTTCCGATGAGCAACTGCACGAAGACCAAAAACGCTACCCCCTGGGGCGCTATGGCACACCGGAAGATATTGCCTATGCAGCAATCTATCTTCTTTCCGATGCCGCTTCATGGCTCACCGGTCAATCTATTGTACTCGATGGAGGTGTCTCAATTAAATAAGCAGCATGGATATTAAAGCGAAAATACGACAGATAGTAGCCGATAGCCTCGAAACCGATGCCTCCGGCCTCGATTGCGACATGGAAATCATGGAGATGGACGGCTTCGATTCAATGCGAAATGTCTTGATATTGTCGAATATCGAAGATGCTTTCGATGTGATTATTCCCGAAGATGACATCTTCGACATTACCACTATCAACGAGTGGGTGTCGGAGATTGAGAAATTGAAGTCAAACGCCTGATTAATATGTGCCGACACAGCCTGTTATTAGATGCAATAATCGCCAACTCCGTTAAGCCGGATAAGGAGGCCATCATAATGGGGCCTCGTGCGGTGACCTATGTTCAGCTTGTGGATAATATCCGCCGGGCTGCCGGTCTTTTGAATCAACTCGGCTTACGCAAAGGCGACAAGATTATCTTATCGGCTCATAAAGAGATTGAATACATTTATCTCTATTTTGCATCTCATATTTTAGGTGTTGTCAATGTGATTGTCGATTCCGAGTCGAACGAAGAGCGTTTGCGCTACATTGAGCGCAAGGTGGCACCTTCCTATTGTTTCGGCTATCAAGCTCCTTCAGTGAAGTCTTATTTGTTTGGTGAGCTAAACCTTGCCGACACAGAGCCGCTCGCTCAATCGGATGAGCCGATTACGGCGGATGATATAGCCGAGATTCTTTTCACCACCGGCACCACCGGAGCCCCCAAGGGTGTGTGCCTTTCATATAGTGAGATATATGCTTCGGCTCAAAATATCAATGGGTATATCGGCAATCAAGCCGATGATGTTGAGCTCTTGGGCCTCCCCATTTGCCACTCCTTTGGCCTCGGCCGCATCCGGTGCACACTCATTAAGGGGGCAACAATTGTGATTTTGCCGAGTTTTGCAAATGTGCGCCAATACCTCAAAGCCTTTGAACAATACAAAATTACAGGCTTCGGTGTAGTCCCGGCAGCCTGGGCTTATATCCGAAAGATGAGCGGCACTCGCATAGCAAAATATGCCGACCGGATTCGATACATCGAGATAGGCAGTGCTGCCATGCCGCTGGAGACAAAGAAAGAGCTGCTCGCTCTGTTTCCCGACACAAGGATATGCATGCATTACGGCCTGACTGAGGCCTCTCGCAACTGCTTCATAGAGCTGCACGACTCGGAGCATCTTGCCTCCATCGGCAAGCCTGTGTGCGATAAGGTGGATGTGAGGATATTCGACAAAAACGGTGAACTATTGCCCGAGGGCGAGGTGGGGGAGCTGTGTGTGAAAGGCAACATGGTGCTCAGCGGCTATTTGGACGAGGCTGACAACCGAGATGCCTTCTATGGCGATTACTTCAGAACCGGCGATTGCGGCTATATGGATGCCGACGGCTATCTGTATCTCATAGGCCGAGAGAAAGAGCTAATCAATGTGGGCGGTAAGAAAGTGTCGCCCATGGAGGTGGAAGATGCCATTATTTCGCTTGGCGTCGGCGATTGTGTCTGTGTGCCGATGAAAGATGCTCGAGGCATTATCGGCGAGCAGGTGTTCTGCTATGTGCTGAAAGGCTCTACTACTCTGAGCTTTGAGGAGATAGCGCAAAAACTGTCGGCTATCTTGGAGCTTTATAAGCGTCCGGTGGCCTATGCTTGGATTGACGAAATACCAATGACCGCATCCGGCAAAAAACAACGCTTACAAGTAACAAAATAAGCTTATGTCATTCTTAACAATACATAATGTGAAGATGGTGGGCCTTGCCGCTTGTGTGCCTTCCACCATTGAAGAAAATATTTCTCTCCCTATCTTTGCCGATAGTTCTGAGGCTAAGAAAGTTATAGCGTCGACAGGCATAGAGCGGAAGCGCATTGTCAAGGCCGGAACCACTGCGAGCGACTTGAGCTTTCAGGCCATCAACAAGCTGCTCGCTGCGCTTGAATGGAGCGCCGATAGTGTAGATGCATTAATCTATGTGTGCACTTCGCGCGACTATATAGCGCCCATCACCTCTGCAATCTTGCAAGACAGATTAGGCTTCCGCAGGGATTGCTACTGTCTCGATTTGCCTCTTGGCTGCTCCGGCTGGGTGTATGGCATGAGTAATCTCGCCTCGCTGCTGTCGCATGGCCAACTGAAGCGCGGGCTGCTGGTTTGTGCCGAAACCAACTCGCTCAACCGATCGCCCAAAGACAAAACCGTGAAGCCGCTTTTTGGCGACGCTTCCACCGTTACTGCTTTGGAATACGATGCCGCCTATCCCGAGCCCTTGCAATTTAGCTTTGGTGTGGATGGCAGCGGCTACAAGGCTGTGTGGACCGAATTTGGCGGCACTCGCAACCCGATTACTCCCGAATCTATTCAGGAAAAAGAAGTTGCCCCCGGTGTCGTGAGGCGAGGCATAGACATGGTGGTTAATGGCATGGATGTGTTCTCATTCGCAATTAAAGTGCCACCACGCTCACTGCTCGAATTTGTGGAGCACTTCAGCATCAATGTTGACGACATTGACTATTTATTCCTCCATCAAGCCAACAAGTTTATTGATGACCGCATCCGCAAACGCCTAAAACTGCCGGAAGCGAAAGTGCCTTTGTGTCTGCAAGATTTTGGCAATACCAATAGTGCCTCAATCCCTCTTGCTATGGTGGTATGTAAAGCCGAAGAGCTCAAGAGCAAGCAAAACAACTGCCTGGGTTGTGGCTTTGGTGTAGGCCTCGCTTGGGGCACCATCCACTACCACGCCGACCGCCTGAAGGCAGTCATCTTCACCGAATATAATGACTGAAATAGCAATGGGTAAGGTAAAGACTGTGATAAAATATTGTCTCGAAAGTTGGAAGAATAGCCGCATTGTCAAGGCCAAATATCCGGCTTCCGACATTAGGTCATTCCGATTCTTTGCCTGGATAGACCTGATATACTGGTTTGTCAGGTATGGTAATGATTTTAACGACTACTGCACATTTGGATTCTGGAGTAAGAAATCAAGTGAGCGCAAGACGTATATCTCATTACGCCGAAATGACATTTTGCGCTTTGCTATGAGCACCCCGCGAGTTTACGACTTGTTTTTAGATAAGGCGGCATTCAATCATAGATTCGCAAAATATATTCACCGTCAGTTCATTACCACGTTAGGTCATAGTTGGAATGATGTCACTGACTTCTTGAAGAATAACCCCAAGGTCATAGCCAAGCCTTTGACTGATTTCGGCGGTCATGGTGTGTTCCTCTTAGACGCTTCAATGTCGGATTACAACCCAAAGATAGGTCAGCTACACAATTTGTTTGATAATAAATGTAGCTACATTTTGGAAGAAACTATCTGTAATTGTGAAAAGTTTTCTCTTCTCGCGCCGGCATCGCTGAATACACTTCGCTTTGTAACTGTAATTGACAAAGAAAAGAATCTGCATATCATTGCGGCTTTGCTTCGTATGGGCAACGGGACTGCAATTACCGATAATTACCATGATGGCGGAATGGCGTGCACTATTGACCTTGAAACCGGACGATTAAAAGGAAAAGCATATGGAATGAATTGCGTCTCGTATGACCTTCATCCTTATTCGAGAATCAAGTTCGATGGCTTTGAAATACCTCATTTCGAGGAATGTGTAAATCTCATCAAAGAAATTGCCTTTGTTGAACCGGAAGCACGATATGTCGGTTGGGATTTAGCCATTACGCCCAATGGTATTGAACTTTTGGAAGGCAATATTCCTCCCGGAGAGGATATTACCCAAATAGCAAC
>CAYVAK010000058.1:0-12230 GCA_964448425.1 uncultured Sangeribacter sp. | reverse complement strand
ATATCCCTAATCAGCATATCATATATAATGTAAAAGGCTGTGTCATAATTCAAATATGGCGCAGCCTTTTAGTATCTTTGAAGATTATTTGATGGATGGGGCTACTGTTTGATAAAGAATTATTAACTTTGCAGGCGGAAAATAAATCGACAGAACAATCGCTACTCTCCTCAAAACTCTGTATAGAAGAATTTCAAACAGAAAAATTCAACCACACACAAATATGCAAAAACTAACTAAGTTAATCAACAAGTTAACCGACCCCGTCGTAAACGACCTCAAACGATTCCTATCCCTAATCTTTCTCCAGACATTCGCCATCATAGCCTATTGCGTATTCATCCTCCCCGCGCAACTCCCCACCTACGATTGGCTATTTCACCTATTTTCATCGCTTGTTTACAGTTTCGTTATAAGCTATGCTATTGTATTGATTGTCAGCATATTACCCAAGAAATGGGGGGGGTATTTGTTAGCACTGATTTTAACCTACATAGCTATAATTGAGGTCGCTCATGTATTTTGTTTGTGGACAATTCACCATCTATTTGACGAGGATTATGCATGTGTCGTTTTAGGGACTAATTTAAGTGAAGCTACCGAATTCTTTTCATCATCGTTCTTAAGTGCTGCCAAAATATTAGGAATTATACTAAGTTTACTTGCACCCGTTCTTGCTTATTACCTGTTCAAATATATTACAAGAAAACGGAAGCCATCAACCACACCATTATACTTGAGAATTAGCTTATTGGTATTATTCTGCGTTGCCATTCCTCTATGCATTAGATATAGCCAAACAGAAGCCGCATTTGAAAGTCCGGTGCTATTCTACAAGAACTTTAGAAAGTATGTAAAAATCCCTGACATTAAGCCGACAAACCCTTCGCTGAATTCTCAAGATAAAACGGACATTCCGACTATAGTAGTTATAATTGGAGAATCGTTGGGCAAAAATCATTGCAGCCTCTACGGTTACAAATACGATACGAACCCATTGCTGTCGACATATCCGGATAGTCTGCTTCACGTATTTAAACACGTTGAATCAGCAGGAATACATACACAAAGCGCCTTCGCGCGATTTATGACAACAGCAGACGCATCTAATGAGGCTGATTGGTACAAATCAGATAATATTATCGAAATAGCTAAAAAAGTCTCATACCGAACAACTTGGATTTCAAACCAAAGCAAACATGGCTTATTCGATAATCAAATTGGAAAAATTGCGAATCTATGCGACACATCTATATGGAATGGAAATCAATTATCAGGATTACACCATCTTGAAACTGATGACGGATTAATTCCTATAGTCCGTAATTACAATAATGACAGCAGTAAGAGCCTAATCTTTGTTCATTTGATGGGATCTCACGAAAGATTTAATAAACGTTACCCCGCCAATTTCGCTAAATTTAAACCCTCGGACTACACAAATTACCCTGCATCACAAAGACAAGATCGCGCGGAATATGACAACAGCGTATTTTTCAATGATTATGTAGTATCAAGTCTAATAAACACTTATGCTAAGAAAGATGCGGTTATTTTGTATTTTAGTGATCACGCCCTTGATATATATGATTCATGCAATAACCACTGTGCACATGCCATCAAAGGCGATAAGAGATCAGAATACTTTGCGAGGCAGATTCCGTTTATGATTTATACTTCGGCGGAGTTTAGGGAGAAGCACAGCGAGGTGACCAAGCTGATTGAAAACGCGGTGGATAAGCATATCAATACTACTGACCTGCCGTATATTATGATGCAACTTTTGGGCGTCACATTCACTGACCGCCCCAATAAGGCTGTCCTCTAATCTAAATCGCTCAACCACACGGCGTAAAATCGCACGCCGTGTAGGCCTGTACCACGGTGCATCCACCTTATTATCAGTGTATTCATACGGCTGACGGGGTGGATGCACCGTGGTGTATGCCTTCACTGCGTACAGGCTATTAAAGCGTATTCTCGCCGTTCGCTTAGCTTATGACTTTTCTTCGGGGCTTCCTAAAAGCAGCCGGCAAACCGGCTCGCCAACTATCAGGCAAAAAATTTTTTACGAGGGGAGACAACAATTTGGGCGACTTAATTGTATATCTATATAGTAGTGCGATTGTAATTATAGATTGTTAGTATCACATTGAAATAATGGGCACTACTACTCGAACTCCAAATTCTCTCCCCACAAATATGTCAGGTAGGTCTAAGTCATCGAGATAGACCTTTGTGAAACCTTGAGGAATACGATGAAGATTGTGAATGCAGCAATAAGTTCGGCTATTCGCACAAAGGCCATATATGTGGAATCCCCTACACCTACAACCAAACGAACGCAGGCAGCGTTTTTGCATTGAATGCTGCGGGCATAACTTGAAGAGCAAATGCAATGAAGGATATTTTCAAAATAAACAGTATGCGCATGTATCTGCTATGGCGAAACATGGCGCTGAGTTTGCTTATTGTGGTCCTATTGGTGCTGCTCTCTAACATACTGCCCGTGTATCTGGCTCCTTTCCTGTCTACTATCTGCGCATTTGTGATTTATTTGACCCTCTACACCCCGATAGGCAACAAAGCCGGTCCCTGCTATCTATTTCCGTTTTCTATATTCATATCGCTCATATCCTACACCTTCGTGCTGGTGGGCATCAATTTGGTGAATATCTGGACCTATTGGGATATCTACGACGAGTTGGTGTTCTTCACACGCCCTTACATCCCGGTATTGGTTTTGGGTCCGGTGTCGGTATTGACACTTATATGCTTGTATTTCATGCACGATAGGTCGAGTGTGTGCATCGACTGCCGGGTGATCAACGGGCCACACAATGCCCGCGGGCGCATAGGCATTATGATGGAGCATGAATCGAAATGGCAGCTGAAGAATCTGATTTTTGTCTTCACACTGATATCGGCCATCTCTTGGGGCTATTTCTACGTGGAATTTAACCCCATCAGTATTAGTGCGCGCGACTCATTTGTGTTTACCTGGGAGGTTGTGATTATCCTGATAGTCGACATAGTGTATTTCGCAATGCGCTATTACAATCTGTATCTGGACCTTAAAGAGCACGATGAGGTGGTGTCGCCCGAAGAGCTCGACCATATGGTGACACGCACCTATGTGAGATACTACATAATATGCAACGACAGTGTGTTTATCAACCTAAACGCGCCCGACATATTGGATGAGACCGACACCGACGGAGTGATCGAGACGCCGTTTATGATAAGTCGCCAGACCAACAACATTTCAAGTGCAGAGGTAAAAAGCGCCATAGAGAAGCTTTCGGGCACCAACGACGGCAAGATTAGATTCTTCTTCGGCAGGAAGTCGCCCGACAATGCGAAATACAGTGTGATGCGCTACTTCTATTTTCTGCCCGGAGAGATATCCGACTATCCCACACTCGATGCCGCGAAAGGCGACTGGATAAGTTCCGAGAAATTTAAGACATTACTATATGGCGGAAGCCTACGCTTTTCGCCAATGCTGAATGCCGACATGATGCGACTGTCTACAATCCTCATCACATCAAAGACTTACGACAGGTCGGGCATGCGGCGTATGCGGCTAAAGCAGTATCACCCCAGCTTCACATTTGAAGAGATTGAGAGCTGCGAGCTTGATTTTCAAGACAATACATGGTTGAGAATCTCCTGCTTCAACAGCGACATGCCCTATTTCAAGATAAAGAGATGGTGGCAAAGGGTGACCCGCAGTAGCTCCCTTAACGACAACCTTTAACCACACCCCACATCCCCCTAACCGAGAAAAAGAAATGAGCCTTAACTCAGAACAGCAATCCACACCAATCATAGCCGTAATAGGGCCCACGGCATCGGGCAAGACACGAGCAGCAGTGGGCATAGCCCGACATTTCGATGCAGAGATAATAAGTTGCGACTCGCGGCAAGTGTATCGCGGCATGGATATCGGCACCGGCAAGGATATGGAGGAATATGGTGAGATAAAGGCCCATTTGATAAATGTTTGCGAAGCCGGATTTAAGTATAATCTGCACATGTTTCTCACCGATGCGCGGATGGCAATGGCCGACATTAGAGCGCGCAGCAAAAACATAGTGCTGTGTGGAGGCACCGGCATGTATGCCGAGAATCTGCTGGCCGGAGTTAAGCTGCCCGATGTGCCCAAAAACGAGAGCCTGCGCACAGAGCTGGAGAGCAAATCTTTGGAGGAGCTAACCGCTATATTGCAGACTTACAAGACACTACACAACACCACCGATGTAGACAACCCTCGCCGAGCCATCCGCGCCATTGAGATAGAGGAATGGTTTAAGAATCACCCTCTTGAGGCCAACGACAGCAAGCGCTGTAAAGACCACTATCTGAGGGCCATAATCATTGGTCTGGATATAGACAGGGAGAAGCGCCGAGAGCGAATCAGTTCACGTCTGCACGCAAGGCTAAATGAGGGAATGGTGGATGAAATCAAATCGCTCCTGGACTCGGGAGTGCCGGCCGACGACCTGATATACTACGGTTTGGAATATAAATTTGTGACCAACTATGTGCTGGGCAGATGCACCTACGAGGCGATGGTGAGAGATTTGGAAATTGCTATCCATCAATTTGCAAAGCGGCAGATGACCTGGTTCCGAGGCATGGAACGCCGCGGCTTCACAATCAATTGGATGCCCTACGACTTGCCGATTGAGGAGATGACAAGCAGAATAGAGGAGCTAATCACACAATATAACACACAATATAGGCAGCAGTAAAAACGTTGAATAGATACACTAAATGTGTGAACCTCAAACCCACAACCGGAATATAATGCAACACTTCAAATATATTATCCTTGCCGCCCTTAGCTGCCTGGCAACAGGGAGGACACAAGCCACCAATTTAGACATTCAAGGCAGCAACCGAGAGGTGATAGAAATCACCCCCGAAAAAAACACCGGACTGGATAAGATATATGTGGTGTACGACACGACAACGGCAAGTGCCGTCTACACAGCCACTACAGGCGACAATGTGGTGTGGTACAGATACAGCAACCTCGGCGGCGGATATGCCGAAGAGATTTCCGGCATAGAGAGAAACGGGCGCACCACCACCCTAAAGAATCTGCAAGGCGATATGGGCTACATCATTGAGGAGGGCACCAACCGCAGCTATTTCTGGGTGACCAACTATAAGCCTCATGAGCTGACGCTTAATTCGGTGGATATATCCGATGAATCAGACTGCGGCACTGTGATTCTGAATGTGAAAGGCTCCGGCACCCCCATCCACTATTACACCATTAACGGCCAGCAACGCACTTTAGACCAAGAGATTACCACCACCTATTACACACTGGAATATGACGATGAGTCGAAGACATATCAGCAAATAGAGGCCACCAAATCGACCGACCAATTTGAAGAAGAAATATTTCTGCTCGACCCGCCCCTTTGCGACACCAAATTCAAAATCAGCGGCGACAGATTTACCCAAATCTGGGGCTACCACTCGGAAGCGGAGACCGGACTGTATGACACCCCGAGTGTGGATTGCCGCACCTACGCCGAGCAAGCAGCCCACACAGCCAACGACGACCTGGCCTCCAACGAAATAACTTCCGATAGCGGCGACTTGGGCGGCTCCGCACCCGCCGACATCACATTCTATTCGGTGACCTCCGATGCCGTGATACACTACGAGTGGCAAATGGCCACCGATCCTGATTTTGAAGACCTCATATACCGCTTCAACGACAAAGACCTAAACTATGTGTTTAGAGAACAAGGCACCACATATGTGCGTTTTATAGGTAGCAATGCCACAGGCGATTGCGAGACCTACGGTGACACCTTTACAGTGACAATAGGCACCTCAGTGCTGAAATGCCCCAACGCCTTCTCGCCCGGCGCGTCGGAGGGTGTAAACGATGTGTGGAAGGTGAGCTACCAGTCGATAATAGAATACGAATGCCACATATTTAATCGCAATGGCGAAGAGCTCTTCAGCTCGAAAGACCCCTCGGAAGGATGGGATGGAAAGCGCAACGGCAAACTTGTGAAACCCGGCGTGTATTTCTACGTTATAAACGCCTTAGGTTCAGACAATAAGCGCTATAAACTGAGCGGCGACATCAACATAATCCGATATGGCGGCCGCCGAGGCAACAGCAGCAGTAGCAGCACTGACGAATAGAGACACTATGAACAATACGGAAAGAATTGACACTACATCTGATTCTATCGATGTGGTTGGTGCCAAAGTGCACAACCTCAAGAATATAGACGTAACTATTCCTCACAATAAATTAACCGTAATCACCGGACTCAGCGGGTCGGGTAAATCGTCGCTTGCCTTCGACACAATCTTTGCCGAAGGTCAACGCCGCTATATAGAGACCTTCTCTGCATATGCCCGCAACCTCATAGGCTCGCTGGAACGTCCGAATGTCGACCAAATCACCGGTCTGTCGCCCGTAATCAGCATCGAGCAGAAGACCACCAACAAGAACCCGCGCTCCACCATAGGCACCACTACCGAGATATACGACTTCCTGCGACTTCTCTATGCCCGCATCGGCGAGCCTCGCAGCTACATATCCGGGAAGCCGATGATAAAATACAGTGTAGAGAAGATTATCGACCTTGTGATAGAGCAATATGCCGACAAGAAAATCTACATACTGGCTCCGCTCATCAAGAATCGCCGAGGTCACTACAAGGAGCTGTTTGAAAACGCCCGAAAGAAAGGATTTCTGAATGTGCGTGTCGACGGTAAACTGGTGGAACTGAGCCAAGGCCTACAGCTTGAGCGATATAAAAGCCACTCAATAGAGCTTGTGATAGACCGTATGCGCGTCAGAGAGTCTGACCGACATCGCATATCGGAAGCGGCTGCCACCGCGCTCAAACATGGCGGCAAACAGATGATGGTGCTGGATGTGGACAGCGGCGAAGTGAGATACTTCTCACAGCTGCTTATGGATGCCGAGAACGGTCTCTCCTACTCCGAACCGGCGCCCCACAGCTTCTCATTCAATTCCCCACAAGGGGCTTGCAATTGCTGCAAAGGCATGGGCTTTGTGAATCTCATTGATAGAGAGAAGATTATACCCAACCCCTCAAAGTCGATCTATGATGGCGGAATAGAGCCGCTCGGTAAATACAAAAACTCCCTGATATTCTGGCAGATAGAAGCCATATGCAAGCTCTACGATGCCACCATAAAGACACCGATAAAGGAGCTGCCTGAAGAGGCGGTCAACGACATACTCAACGGCACCGACGCACGTCTGCAACTCTCAAACTCAACACTTGCAACCTCCCATATACCAACAAGTTACGACGGTCTTGTGAAGTATATTGAGATGCAGACAGGCGAAGAAGCCGGTCACTCAGCCAATAAATGGAGCGGACAATTCTACAGCCGAGCCGTCTGCCCCGAATGTGGCGGTCAACGACTTAATAAAGAAGCGCTCCACTATTTCATTGACAATAAGAACATTGCAGAGGTCTCAAACATGGACCTTTCGCAACTGCTTGAATGGGCCGAGACGGTGGAAAGCCGATTGGAAAAGAAAGACCGCACAATTGCCGCCGAGATATTTAAAGAGATTCGTTCGCGCTTGCATTTCCTTATGGATGTGGGACTTAACTATCTGTCGCTCAACCGAGCATCAGCCTCCCTGAGCGGCGGCGAGAGTCAACGCATACGCCTGGCCACACAGATTGGTTCGCAGCTTGTGAATGTACTCTACATCCTTGACGAGCCCTCAATCGGCCTGCATCAGCGCGACAACACTCGGCTAATCAATTCCTTGAAGCAGCTTCGCGACACCGGCAACACAGTGATAGTGGTGGAACACGACAAGGAGATAATGGAGGAAGCCGACTATATAGTGGATATAGGTCCGGCAGCCGGCATTCACGGCGGTAGAGTAATGTTTCAAGGCACCCCGTCGGAGATACTGAAAGCCAACACTTTAACAGCCGCATACCTGAACGGCACCCGCGAAATTGAAGTGCCTAAAAAACGGCGCAAAGGCAATGGCAAAAGCATCATATTGCGCAACGCAACCGGCAACAACCTCAAAGATGTGACCCTCAATCTGCCGCTTGGCAAAGTGGTGTGCGTCACCGGTGTGAGCGGCTCCGGAAAATCGACGCTCATCAACGGCACCTTGCAGCCGATAATCAGCCACCAATTTTACCGCGCAGAGGCCGAACCACTACCCTACAAAGAGATTATAGGCCTGGAGAATATTGACAAATTGGTGACCGTAGACCAATCGCCGTTGGGCAGGACACCGCGCTCCAATCCGGCCACCTACACCGGGATATTCACAGATGTGCGCAAGCTGTTTGTCAACCTGCCTGAAGCGCTTATAAGAGGCTACAAGCCCGGGCGTTTCTCCTTCAATGTCTCCGGAGGGCGATGCGAGACTTGCAAGGGCAACGGCTACCGCACCATAGAGATGAATTTCCTGCCCGATGTGCTTGTGGCGTGCGAGGAGTGTCACGGCAAAAGATACAACCGAGAGACCCTTGAGGTGCGCTTTAAGGGCAAATCGATAGCCGATGTGCTGGAAATGACCGTAGACCAAGCGGTAGAGTTTTTTGCAGCCCAGCCGGTGATATTGCGCAAAGTGAAGATGCTTCAAGATGTAGGCCTTGGATACATCAAGCTCGGACAGCCGTCGTCGACACTGAGCGGCGGCGAGAATCAGCGTGTGAAATTGGCAACAGAATTGGCCAAGAAAGACACCGGCAAGACACTGTTCCTACTCGACGAGCCCACCACCGGACTGCATTTTGAAGATATCAGAGTGCTCCTGAAAGTCATCAACAAGCTCGCCGACAAGGGTAACACCGTGGTTATCATAGAACATAACCTCGACATAGTGAAGTGTGCCGACTGGATAATAGACCTTGGACCGGAAGGGGGGCGAGGCGGTGGCGCAATCATGGCTGAAGGCACACCCGAAGAGGTGGCTAAACTCGACACCCCAACAGCTATCTACCTACGCAAAGAATTGGAAAGAGGAAGAAAGGGATAATAGATTTTGTCAACTAAACCCGACAAACTCTGTTATAGCCTAAAAGAGCGGAAATATATTCCGTCCCTAACCGTAAAACACACTTATATGGAAAGCTTTAATGATATAATCGCATCGGAAAGGCCGACATTGGTCGATTTCTTTGCCACATGGTGCGGCCCGTGCAAAATGATGCACCCTATTCTTGAGGATGTAAAGAAGCAATTGGGCGACGAAGCGAAAGTGATAACCATCGACATTGACAAAAACGAAGTGGTAACTAACTACTACAGAGTGCAATCAGTGCCCACAATCATGATTTTTAAGAACGGTGAGATAAAATTCCGCCAAGCGGGAGTGCAAACAGCCAACCGACTGGTGGAAGAGGTGAGAAAACTACTATAACGCCCTCCCCGATTTCACAAATTACACTCACACCTCATTGAGCAAATTACCCACACCATGCTCAATGAGGTGTTTGCGCAATTATAAAGAGAAATAGGGCCATTTGGAGAGCGGAAAACGGGGTAAGCTGAGGGAAAATGAATCGACAAAATTTGGCTGAACGATTCCAAGTATTTGATATTTCAGAAAATTTTCGTAATTTTGCGACATTAAAGCCGATAAGAGTTTAACACTCTGACGGATATTAATGCTGAGCCTAAATGTTTAGGCCTGATAGAGGTATTAGATTAGTATAAAAATGTTTAAATATACCGAAGGAGCAGTCCCCCCGGTTTCATTGTTGTTTGAAACAAGTTGGGAGGTCTGCAATAAAATAGGAGGTATCTACACAGTGCTTTCAACCAAAGCCAAGGTCCTCGATGAACTGTACCCTAAGAAGACGATTTTCATTGGCCCCGACGTATGGTCGGAAGAGTCGCCATCGCCCTATTTTAAGGAAGATAAATCACTTATATCAAAATCGCAACTTGAATCTCTCGACCTGCCCCATGGCATAAAAATACGCGTGGGACGCTGGGAAATAGAGAGCAACCCGATAGCTGTACTTGTGAGCTTCGATGGGGTGTACGAATCCCTGCCGGGCTATTTTGCAAAGATGTGGGAGGAATTTAAGGTAGACTCCCTACACTCCTACGGTGACTACTCGGAAGGATGCTCGTTTGCAATAGCAGCAGCTCACGTAATTTCAGCACTTACACCTATATTTAATAAAGAGAACGGCAAAGTAGTGGCACACTTCGACGAATGGACCACAGGCATGGGCCTCTTGCTCACACGCCTCATAGAGCCTCAAATCGCCACCGTGTTTACCACCCACGCCACCAGCATAGGCCGCAGCATATGTGGCAACAACAAGCCCCTATACGACTACTTCGACGGCTACAACGGCGACCAGATGGCTTCCGAGCTCAACATGGAGTCGAAACACTCTTTGGAGAAGGCAGCCGCACATTTTGCCGACGCATTCACAACAGTGAGCGATGTGACCAAGAAAGAGTGCGTGCAACTTCTGGAATGTCCCAACACATTTGTGACACCCAATGGTTTTGAGCCCAACTTCGTGCCGGCGGCAGATGTACGCAAAAAGCAACGCACGGCAGCCCGCAAAAAGCTATTGGCAGTGGCTTCAGCTCTCACCGGCAAGAAATTGAGCAGCACCTCGACATTTATAGTAGCCACATCGGGCAGAAATGAATATCGAAACAAAGGCATAGACCTTTATATCGACGCAATCAACTCACTTCGCGGCAGCAAATGTGGCGAAGAGAAACAGATATTGGCCCTCATACTTGTGCCCGCATGGGTGAAAGAAGCGCGCGAAGATTTGAAATCCAAATCAGCAAAAGAGAACGGCGCTTTGCCTCAGCCATGGCTTGCACATCACCTCAACAACGAGGACTACGACTCCATAAATTGCCGTCTGCGCGACATCAACGCCAACGGCGATAGCAACGACAAAGTGACATTCCTCTACCTCCCGGTGTACCTGGATGGCAAAGATGGCATAGTAGACATCAGCTACTACAGCTTGCTGCCCGGCCTTGACCTTACAGTATTCCCCTCCTACTACGAGCCATGGGGCTACACCCCCCTTGAGAGCGTAGCATTCGGAGTGCCTACCGTGACAACCGACAAAGCGGGCTTCGGCCAGTGGGTCGACGACACATTCACCTCAAAAGGCCTCACAGGCTGCGGATGTGAAGTGGTGGCTCGCAACGACTCCAACTACGGCGAAGCGGCAGCTGCAATTGCCGAGGCTGTAAAGCAGGCAAGAGACTTCAGTGCCGCCAAAGTGAAAGCTGCATCGGCAGCTGCATTGGCCACAGCGCAGAAGGCCGACTGGCGCAACTTCATAAAATACTATAATGAAGCCTATGGCAAAGCGCTCGAAAATGCCGAGTGCCGAACCAAGAGCTCAAAATAGAGTTTTAAAGAAAGAAATAAATCTAAACAACATACAAAAACAGAGCTATAACTAAATTAATTCTTATATGAAACTTCCAGTAAGCAACACAAATCAGCCCGCATGGCGCAACGTGACCGTGCGTGCCGAGCTTCCAACGGAACTCAAACCTCTTGAAGAGCTGTCGAAAAACCTTTGGTGGGTATGGAACAGCGAGGCAAAATCTCTCTTCCGCGAGCTTGATCGCGACCTTTGGCGTGCAACAGGCGAAAACCCTGTGATGCTCCTTCAGCGCATCTCATTCGCGCGCGTTCAAGAGATTATTGCAGACAAGGATCTCATGGCCCGCATCAAACAAGTATATGCCGACTTCAAGGCATATATGGCAGAGCCGTTTGACAAGAAGATTCCTTCTGTAGCCTACTTCTCAATGGAGTATGGCCTTTGCAACTGCTTGAAAATCTACAGCGGTGGCTTAGGTGTATTGGCCGGTGACTATATCAAACAAGCTTCCGACTCACATGTAGACATGACAGCAGTCGGCTTCTTGTATCGTTACGGCTACTTCACACAATCGCTCTCAATTGATGGCCAACAAATAGCATCATATGAGGCACAGAATTTTGACCAGCTCCCCATTGAGCAAGTACTCGATGCCGACGGTCAGCCCATGATTCTTGAAGTGCCTTATCCCGGCAGAATAATCTACGCACACGTGTGGAGAGTAAATGTAGGTAGAATGAAGCTCTATCTGCTCGACACCGACTTCGATATGAACTCTGAGTTCGACCGTGTAATCACACACAAGCTTTACGGCGGCGACTGGGAGAACCGTATCAAACA
>CAYVAK010000057.1:0-12238 GCA_964448425.1 uncultured Sangeribacter sp. | reverse complement strand
CTTGTTGCGCCCGCGCCAAGAGGAGCTGAGATTGTCGAACCACACGCCCTTGTCTTCGCTGCGTGAGGCAAGCTGGCGGAGCGACTCCATAATGGAGCGCGCCTCCATGGCATACCCTTCCCGATAAAGGAGTATTGCCGCGGTGGCCTCATCGTAGATGTCGAGTTTGCGCCATCCGGCCTTTATCTTTGAGAGGGCCAAGGCTTTTAATTGTGCAAACTGCCGGGTGGCGGTCAGTGATGAGAAGTTGCTGCGCACATATAGATAGTCGAGCAGCGACAGTGCCGACAGCTCTTTCTTATGTGTGGAATAATAATTGTAATGCTCAGCGTCACACCAACTTACAGCCTTAGCAATATTCTTTTCCGGGATAAGGCCTACATTATCGAAATTCATCTTCTCCAACATTCCGAAATAGAGCAGAAGGTTTTCGGTCACAAAGGTGGATGCCGGCATTGAGGGGCACCACGACCAGCCGCCGCAACTAAGCTGACGGGAGCAAATATCCTGTAAAGCAGAACTTAAGGCATCGGCAGTGGAGGTGGTATCGAGCAAGCTCACCAGGCGCGACATACGCAGGCTCTCGGATGTGGCATTAAGAGTCCAAGGGGTGTTACCGAGGTCGGCAATCTTAAGCTCACCATATCGCTGCAAAGGCGATATGAGGGTGGAATCGCCCGTCTCGCTCCAAAGGCGAAGGGCCTCGGCAGCCTGCGGATAGCGGCCCACCAATCCGGCAGCAATCGCCTTGCCATAGTAGGAATGAACCTTCGCATAGATTGAAGCGCCACTCTCAGCCATGACATCGGGGAGGGCTGTGATGCAAGTCCAAATCGGATTGTCGCAATATTGCACCCATGCAGTTGAGCCGGCCCTGTCGGGGGGCAAGGTGATGGTGAAGGATGTGGCATCGGGATTCAGGAAGAAGGGTGTCGACTCGGTGACAGGCTCAGCAGCCGGCAGCACAGCCAAGAGGCTTTGCTCACCGTCGCGGAAGGTGCCGTTGGTGGCCTCAACTCTCACGCCCACAAATTCCATATCCGAGGGTGCTGTGAAGTCGGCCTCCACCACCTCGGCGGCATTGGCTGCAAGGGCGTGCGGCTCATACTCATGGCTGAAGATTACATCGCCGGTTAAAGGATTGAAAATGAGCACTCTCACCATTATATCGGCAGCGGAGTCGGAATTATTGAAAGCAGTGAATCGGAGCTGCATATTATCGCCGGTGCGCACAAAGCGGGGCAACGACGACTGCACCATAACCGGCTTGGAGGCCTCCACATCTCTTATGAGGTGGCCAAAGCGAGCATCCTCGGTCACACCCATGAGCTGCAACTGCCAAGTAGTGTTGAAATTGGGTGCCGTAAAGCTCAATTCCACCTCACCGGTGCCATCAGTGAGCAACGAGGGCATGAAGAAAGCGGAGCTACACTCCGAGTCTCTAAAGGCTGAAGAGGCATCGTCGGCAGGCAAGTCGGCATCGGCTACTTCAACTCCGGAGTCGGCGGCATCCTCACATTCAGCAAGCTCGGCAGTAGCATCTGTGGCCATGGCACTTCCGGATAGAGCCACAGCATTCATTGTGGCGAGTGTGCGCGGGGCGGCCGAGGCGTAAAGCAACCTTTCACTCCGAACATAGTAGGCCATAAGCGGAGAGGAATATTCATTTAAGTCGGGGAGCTGATAGCCGGTGGCATAATAGTCGTAGTCGCCGCGAGGGGAGCTGAAGCTAAGGCGAAGGCGGCTGTTGGTCTCGTAGTTTAACCTATATAAATAATGTGTGGGCCGATTGAGTCGATAGTTCCAAGCGAAGGGGGAGATGGCATTCAGAGCCTTGTTGCTGAGTGTGGCTATTACGGGCATATTGACCTGCGGCACACCGCCCACCTTATATCTGAACGACCAGCGCTGAGGGGTGTCGGCGTAAATCTTGTCGCGAAAACTTACCACCTCCGTCTCTAAAGGCATGAGTGCCTCAGCGCGCTGCACCTGCACATCCTCGCTGTAATATTGACCGTCGCGCAGAGTCAGCAACGACACCTTCACCGCATCAAATCCGGAGGGCACCGGCACACTCACATTGCGGCACTCACGGCTTATGCTCAGCACCTGTGCCGACAGCACCTCGTCACTATTGCTCACCACACACATAACATACGAGTCGGCATAAGAACTCCCCACCCGAACACTTGCCTTGGTGCTGCCGATGGGGAGCACCACTTCCTTCTTCGGCACCCAAAGAGCCGAGCTGACGGGTGGCACCGGGTCACTGCCGCGATAGAGGATAAATTTGGCGGAAGCTTTCACATCCTCGTCGCCCTGCAAGGCCACCTGCCAGAGGTATTCACCTGAAGGAAAAGCGGTGCAATCGGGCTGCAAAGAGGGGGAAACGAATGAGCCGGAAGCCACCACCAGACCGGTTGCGGTAGATGTGAGGGTGTAAGAGAGTGTGGCCGCAGTCTTCCCGACTTGCGAGGGTGCAGGAGCGTCATAGTCAACGCCGGCCACTTTGGCAGTCAGTGTCACAGGGCCCTCTTCGGCATCGATGAGCGGCGGCACCGAGAGTGTCAGAGTAGTGTTTTTGCCCAAACGGAAATCGACCATATCACTTGCCTGCGACTCGCCTGCGAGCGAAGTGGCTGTAGCCTGAACAGTGAAGAGCCCGGCGGAGAAAATTTCTTGCGGCAAGTTGTCGGTGGGCAGGTCAAGGCTAAAGCTACCGTCGGCATCGCTGCTCACCTTCACGCTGTATTTGCTGTCTTGCGAATTGATGGCCAAGCCCCGGAAGCGATTGATGCGACTTTGATAGCTTAGATTGAGAGTGACCTGAGCATCGGAAAGCGGCACACCGCTATAGGTTTTCACCTCGCCGCTCAGGCGCACCGGCTCGCCAAACTTGTAGGAACGCTTATTTGCTTGCAACTCCACATAGAAAGTGGGGGCCACAAACTCCGCCACATTAATATATGTGTTCGAGAGCCACGAGCGCGGCCCGTCGGCATCTTTTACCGCAAGGCGGTAAGATCCGAGCATACCCGACTTTGGCAGGCAGAAGGAGCCTTGAGCCCTGCCCTGAGCGTCGGTAGTCACCCTCAAGGTGTCAACGAGCACCGATGAGGCATTATAGAGGTCAACACGCAAGCGACGGTCGGCCACCAAACGGCGTTCTCTGACCGTTGCCTCGGCCACAAAGAGCGAGAATTTCACTGTGTCGCCCGGATGATAAAGGCTTAGGTTGGTAAATAAGTTGACAGTCTGCACCGACTTGCTGTTTTTGCGGAAGTCGGACGAAGCGTCGCAGCGACCGGTGCTATATTTGTCAGCACCTCGGATGAAGCGCAAATTCAACCGGGAGAGCGACTCTGGCAGGTCGAGGAAGCCCTGCGCGTTGGTCTCGTATTTGAGTATCTTGGCCGTCTTGTTGCGACCCGGTCGGTTGCAAAGCTCTATGCCGGTATCGGCAATTGGCTTACCATTGTGATAATCAAGAGCATAGAGGCGGCGATAGTTATTACCGGAACTATTGGCAGCAGAAATCAATGAGAGAGGCATCAAATCGCTGACAGTGAAGCGGATGCATGAGCCGTAGTCGCGAAAATCAAGATTTTTAGAGTCGGCCGCAGCGAGGTTATCTGTGGCAGAAGCCAAGATTATGTAGTTGCCATACGGCAGTTGACCGATACTAATAGTATCTGTTTCAGTGATATAGCGGCGGCTGTTGGCCTGTATCGGTATGGCGCGAAGCAAGTGCACATCGGGAGTGGGATAGCCACCTCGGGCACAATTTTCAAAAGCACTAACATCTTGAAATAGCAATAGATAGGCAGGGTCAACGCGGTTATACTTCACCACTTCGGCCGAGATGTCAGAGTCGGAGCCAAACTGTGTCTTTGGCAATTTCACAGTCATATTGTCGCGGTGAGCAGAAGCGAGCAGGCCATTCAATTGCTTGTTGCGGAAATAGTCCGGGTAACGACTTAATTGAGCGGCGATTAGCTCATCCAGCTCCACATACCTGCGTTCGCGCTCATCCGCGTCCAATTCCACGTTTGGGAGCTTACTTGCGGCAATTATCAGAAATTCAGCACTTTCAGGAGCACTCGGCATTGATTTATATTCACCTATAAGCCACTCGTCGTAAAGCTCCGGGGAGAGGTTGCGGTTGGCGTAAAACTTATCTACGGTCTGCGACATGAGCGCCTGATTGGAGGTAGAACGCGCATAATCAACAAGATAGTCAAACACTTTCTGCAACTCCAATGCACATCCCATCGAAGAGTCGGTGAGCAAGGCCGGGTCCTCATAAAATGGAATCACCCCGCTTGAGCTTTTAAGCTCGCTGAGGTAGTCGCAAGCGCGAAAAGAGAGCAGCGCATATAGGTTTGGGCAGAATTGCGGATGAGAGGCATCGTAGTTGGTCAGCACTTCGCTCCAATCGCTTATCGGCGAGGCGATTAGCGCATCGCGATTTTCAAGCGAACGGGTCACACTCTCAAGCACTTGCGAAGCAAAATCTTCGCGAGTCCACTCGTTAATATCATCAGGCAGTGAGCCAGCGGCCACCACCGGGCGCTGCGAAGGCCGCAGATTGCTATAGCAAGCGGTGAGCAACTCCGCCTTGAAGCTGTAGAGCACTGAGGCGGTGGCAAGATTGCGGGTGGGAGCCAGGGAATCAATCAGAGCCAACGTCGACTTCACATTATCGTTTGAGATACGGTTGCGAGCTATTGTCAACTGAATCACCGCCTTCACCACTTCACAATCAGTGGCCGAAGGGCTCAAGTGCACCTCCGCATTGTCAATCACAGTGTGCGGAAATGCAAAATCCGGGGTCAGAAAGCTGTTGTCGGCTCTCGACTCAAAGCCACTCACTGATAGCACAAAGGCTATGGCCACGAGAGCCATAGCCTTGATATGTGTGATATTAAAGATTCTCATCATAGCATAGCAATTCTTTGAATATTAAATATTTAGAGCACTAAAGAGAGAGTCTTTCCCAATCCCGGCGGCACTCCGACACACGGCTGCCGACCTGCAACAATTCCCCTAAAGCTACGAGCTACTTGCCCTGCTCCTTGCCTTTCATTTCCATGAGCTTCTTGGCAAATTTGAGCTCAGCACGCTTAAGATTGTAAAGCTGCTTGGGGGTAAGTAATCGCTTGAATTGCAGATAGTAGCTCTTCTCAATGGCGCCTTCGCGCGACTTCATGTCTGCAATGTTTTCGCTCACTTTCAGATACTCTTCATCGGTGTGAGTGCCCTTTTTGAGCGCCTTACGCTGCTTGGCCACCGACTTGAAAATATCGCCTCGAGCATTCTCCATTTCGGTGTATAGCTTGATAAACTCAGCTTGTTTATCTTTCTCAATTTCAGCCTCTTGAATCAGAAATTTAATTTTAAATTCCTGAATCTCCTTCAGCATCTCCGATTTGGAAGGCTTATCGGAATCCTTCTTCTTGTCGGCATTTGCGCTCGCTGCTGTGCCCACCACAAGGAGAGCCACCAGGAGCAATCGTGCAACAATATGTTTCATTTTAGATGTTGTCATAAGCGTAATAATCTTCATAAAATTCGTCATCGAGGTCCTCATCACTTGAGCCTGCAACATTCATCGACTGCTGAATGGCGCCGACATCTATGTTCTTCACATCGGCTGAGAGCTCATAGTCGAAAGCCTCTTCAAATTCGCTCATCGACTCAACGGATGCTGCTGAAGCATTAGCGAGCTCAATATCAAGAGTTTGCAACGGCTCATAGACCTCCTCGCTCACCTCGGGGGCGGAAATTGCCTTGGCTACCACTGCCGGAGGATTCTCGAAGGAGACGTGGCCAACTTGCTGACGCTCTGTGATCACCGACACCATTTTCATGGTGCACCAAATGCCGCCAAACATCGCAGCCATATAGATGTAGGGGCGAAGCTTATGCCACGTGGTCACCTGCTTTGGCTTGGGAAATTCCCGTTCCGGCAGATTGGCAGATATCTTGGTGTAAACCTGCTCAAGAAAGCCATCCGGAGTCTTAAAGCCATGATTATGACCAACTTTTGCTTTTAAAATATCTTCAGTGTTCATTTTCGTGAGTTAGTGATAAGGATAAGCATATAGCCAACGCGTTCATGATTCCGACATTTGGCTTAACTTTTCTGAAGTTTTGACCTACAAGATTATCAAAGGTTTAATCCACCTGCAAAATATTTTTCAGAAACCGCACAAATGCTTTCTCCCCCACCTCTTTAGTAGCACTAAGGCTGTGCGAAGCATATACGCAATGCACTGTTGTTCTTACACTTACAGCAGCAACCGACAGATTTTGGCGCCATCTTACCACCGTCACCAAGAAAGGCGTATCGGCAATTTTAGAGGCCATGGGGCCAACCGAATTTAACAACTCCAACTTTTTTTCTCAACTCCAAGAAAAAAATTTCAGGGCCGATAAATATTTTTCTCCTCGCATTTACTCTCTATAAATCAACATCTTAGAATATTCAACCGCTACCACATCAGGCAGCCGGTTGAATTTTTTGTAAATTTTTTTTGATTGAAATGAACCTTTTTTAAAACTATACGTTTAATATGTAAAAGAAAATCGTTTCATGATGTTAG
Source organism: uncultured Sangeribacter sp. (assembly GCA_964448425.1). Taxonomy (GTDB): domain Bacteria; phylum Bacteroidota; class Bacteroidia; order Bacteroidales; family Muribaculaceae; genus Lepagella. The sequence continues at coordinate 5,633 of CAYVAK010000057.1, read as the reverse complement.
GTTAGTTCGAATTAAAGTACTATGGAAATCACCTTTAAAGCGACGGATTGTGATAATTCGCCGTTTTTTTATGCGCATAGTCCTGCCCTTGCGCCCGAATAAAACACGGGCTCTCGGTGCTCCTACTGCACATAGGAACAATCACAGAACGCTTAAACTACGGATTAAGTGGGCTGATTAAGGGGGGGAGTAGGATAGTTCGATTAAGGAGGAGGAATAGTTCAAAATAAGGAGGGTTTTGAATAACGAGGATGAGAGAAGAGGGTTATATCTGAGCGGAGGTGATAGCCTCCTCAATTTTCTTTACTGCGTGGTGGTAGTTTGCTTTCAGCGCACCGACAGAAGTGCCGAGGATTTCAGAAATCTCCTCATATTTAAGCTCATCAAAGTAGCGCATATTAAACACCAAGCGCTGCTTCTCGGGCAGAGCGGCAATAGCCTTCTGTAAAAGGATGTGCAGCTCTTCGCCATCAAAATACTCATCAGCAAGCATATTGTTAATCAAGAAGCTCTCAGAGTCGGCGTCGGCGGCGATATTTTGGCGCGACTTTTCGCGATTAATAAAGTTAATCGACTCATTTACAGCTATCTTATATAGCCAAGTAGACAGCTTTGCATCACCGCGAAAATTATCCAGATTGCCCCAAGCCTTGACAAAAGTGTTTTGAAGCAGGTCGACAGCGTCGTCGTGGGTGAGCACCATTTTACGAATCTGCCAATAGATAGCCTCGCCATATGTACGCATCAACTCATCGAACGCATCTCTGGCAGTGTCAGGAGATTGCAGTCGAGCTACAAGATTTTTTTCGTTGATTTCAGGCTGTTTTTTGGGCATATACCTACTAAAAAGTGCGTAAAGTTAGCTATTTAACACCAAGCAGCCAAATATTTAATATATTTTAGCAATTTTCAAATAGCTTCCTCTCGGTGCCTCTGAGCAGCATAGCGAGCAGCACTCCGCGAATTAGCAGGTAGGTCATGAAGGCTAGCCACAGCAGATGGTTAGCCGGCAGCGGCAAGAGCCTAAACTGATAGATGGCAAAGAAGGCAACGGTGGCCGCAAGGGTGGTGAAAAGCATGATGCGAGTGGCTGTGAACCCGATATATATACCATCGAAAATAAAAGCAGCCACAGTAATAGCCGGCAGCACCATAAGCCACAAGCTATATTTATCAATAGCACCCATAACCTCAGGACTCTCGGTGAGTAGGCCGGAAATAAATGAATAGCCAAAGGTGTAAAGGAGCGTGAACACCACGGCTATGAAAACAGAATAGAGCATCAGGCACCGGCACATGTCATTATAGTCCGTACGGTTTTTCTCACCCACAAATCGTCCGGTGAGCGCCTCACCGGCGAAGGCAAAGCCATCCATAAAATATGAGAATGTGAGGAAGAACTGCATCATCACACCATTGGCCGCCAGAATCACCGACCCTTGCCGTGCGCCATAGGCCGTCATGGCCAGAGAGACAGCCATTATGCAGAATGAGCGCAGAAATATATCGGAATTAACCTTGAAAAAGCGCGACAGGCCTGCGCGCTGCAAAGCCCTTTTAAGGGAAGTAAGGGGCAATCTGCCGCCATTAAATCGGGCTGCCAGCAGCAGTGACAGCGCCAGTCCTAACCAGTTGGCTATCAGTGTGCCCAACGCAGTACCCTCAAAACCCAGACCACAAGGGAATGCCAGGATGATTGAGGCTACTATATTCACAAGATTGGTGGTCACAGCTATGAGCATGGGCCTACGGGAATCCTGCATGCCTAAAAACCAGCCACTCACAGCCATATTAACGAGCATGGCCGGAGCGCCGAACAGCGAAATAGTGAAATAGGTCTCGGCATAGGGGCGCACGGCGGCATCCGCTCCGATAAGCGGTGCAACTATCCATTTGAGAGGCAACTGAAGCAGTATCAGAGCCACACCGAGCAGCACCGCCAACACAAGAGCGCGGGTAAAGAGCAAGTGCACGGCATCTTTATCACCGGCGCCAAAGGCCTGCGATGTAAGCCCGCTTGTGCCGGCACGCAAGAATCCTAACGGCCAATAAAGCAAATTAACCATCATGGCTCCCACCGATATGGCAGCCAGATAGATAGCCGAGCCCAAGTGGCCGCTGATAGCGGTGTCGCAAAGCCCCAACAAAGGGATTGTGACATTGCTCGCTATGGCCGGAAGAGCTATACGCAATATTTGCTTGTTGATCGATTTACTCATATTATATATACGGAAGCTATCGGAAAGGTCAGCAATCGCCGAGACGCGCCTGCGCTAAGGCTCGCAAAGTTACGAAAATTTAGCTAACTTTGCACCATGATACAATTTGTGAACGCCAAAATAAACCTCGGACTCAATGTCACCGCCAAACGCCCCGATGGCTACCACGACCTGGAGACCATCTTCTATCCGGTGGGCAAATACTGCGGCACCCCACTCGACCCCGGAACCCTCTGCGACGTGATTGAAATCTGCGAATCGGATGCCGACCGATTTGAGGCAAAAGGGCTGGTGGTCGACTGCCCCTTGGAGAAGAATCTTGTGTGGAAAGCACTCGCAGCCTTCCGCAAGGCAATAGAGACGATCGGCGTCACCCTTAAGCCGGTGAATATCACCCTTGAAAAGCACTTACCCTTTGGCGCCGGCATTGGCGGCGGCTCGGCCGACGCTGCGTTCACACTCCGTATGCTCAACGAGCTGGCCGGCTCGCCACTCTCCCAACAAGCACTCATCGACCTCTCCGCCTCACTCGGCGCCGACTGTCCGTTCTTCATTCTCAACACCCCCGCCGCCGCCGAAGGAATAGGCGAAATTCTCGCCCCCATAGCCCTATCTTTGGAGGGGAAATGGACCCTGATTGTGAAGCCGGAAGTATCAATCTCCACCGGCGAGGCATTCAGCAAAATCACCCCAAAGAAGCCCGCCACCCCACTCACCGAGGTAATCACACATCCCATAGAGGAGTGGAAAGAATTGATGCACAACGACTTTGAAGTGAGCGCATTCAGCCTCTACCCCACCCTCGGCGCTCTTAAACAATCTCTCTACAAATCCGGCGCAATCTACGCCTCCATGTCGGGCTCCGGCTCCTCCTTCTTCGGCATCTACCCATCCAAAGAGACTGCCCTCCAAGCCCTTAGCTATCCCGACTTCGCCGCCTTGCCTTTTGCCACAATCTGCAAGCTATAATCCCCACCGCCCAATCCGCCCCCGATTTGAACGGAAGAGAGCCCAAAATTGTTAGAGCTGTGACCCCGGAAAGCCTCGCGGAGGTAAATAAGCCTTCAAGACTTAATTTTAACACCGCTTTGCACCTCTGTTAACACTTTTTGGAGCAATATTTGTAGCACACTAACTACGCACAAAAAAATGGGCAAAAGAAAAAGAAAACAGAACAATCGGCACGCCGGCGCTCACAAAAGTAAAGTGCGCGGCGCCGTAAACAACGATAAAATGAACAAAGATTATATAGACCAAGAGGCCGAAACCGACAACACAGCGGCCCCACAAAACAATCAAGACGCTGAGCAGCCCACACAAACAGAAGAGGCTGTCGCAGAAGAAAAGACACCCCAACAACAGCTCGAAGAAGCCCAAGAGGCCCTTGAAAAAGAGAAAAAAGAATACCTCTTCCTCATGGCCGAATTCGACAACTTCCGCCGTCGCACCCTCAAAGAGAAAGCCGAACTGATAAAAAATGCCGGCGAGAAGACCCTCAAAGGCCTTCTGCCCGTGCTCGACGACTTTGAACGCGCCCTGAAAGTAGCCGCAGAAGCTCCCACAACCGACTCAAGCATGCTTGAAGGCGTGGAGCTGATATACGCTAAATTCAAAAAATACCTCGACGACAACGGCGTAAAAGAGATAGAGACATCGCCCGATACCGACTTCGACACAGAACTCCACGAAGCCATCTCAGTGATCCCAATCCCCGACGAGAAGCTTAAAGGCAAAATCCTCGACACCGTTCAGAAAGGCTACACAATCAACGACAAAGTGCTTCGCCACGCCAAAGTGGTTGTAGGTCAATAATTCACATACAGCAATGGCAGAAAAAAGAGATTACTATGAAGTGCTGGGCGTAAGCAAAAGCGCAACTCCCGAAGAGCTGAAATCTGCTTACCGCAAAAAAGCCATCAAATATCACCCCGACAAGAACCCGGACGACAAAGAAGCCGAAGAGAAATTCAAAGAGGCAGCTGAAGCATATCAAGTGCTCAGCGACCCCAAAAAGAGAGCCCTCTACGACCAATACGGCCACAACATGGGCCCGCAAGGATTTTCAGGAGGCGGAGCAAGCGGCTTCGGCGGCTTCGGCGGCTTCGGCGGCGGCATGAGCATGGACGACATCTTCTCCATGTTTGGCGACATATTCGGAGGCGGTGGCGGCGGAGCTTCTCGCCGCGGCCCGCAACGCCGCAAAGGCACCGACCTGCGCATCAAAGTGAAAGTCAGCCTCAAAGACGTAATGAACGGTGTGACTAAAAAGCTCAAATTGCCCCGCTACGTGGCCTGCGAAACTTGCAAAGGCACCGGCGCAAAAGACGCCTCATCCTACCACACCTGCTCCACCTGCAACGGCACCGGCTACGTGACCCGCATGCAGCAATCCATATTCGGCATTCAGCAGACACAGTCAGTGTGCCACGAATGCAACGGACAAGGCAAAGTAATCACCGAAAAATGCTCCACCTGCAATGGCGACGGCATAGTGAAAAAAGATGAGATAGTGACATTTAAAATTCCCGCCGGAATCAAAGATGGCATGACCCTCACCATACAAGGTCAAGGCAACGCTGCCCCCAACGGCGGCGTAAACGGCGACCTCCAAATAGTGATTGAAGAGGAGAAAGACCCCAACCTCATCCGCGACGACAACGACCTGATCTACAACCTCATGCTCGACTTCCCCACCGCCGCCCTCGGCGGCACCGCCGAAGTGCCCATGATTGAAGGCAAAGCTCGCTTGAAGATACCGGCCGGCACACAGCCAGGCAAAGTGCTCCGACTGCGAGGCAAAGGTGTGCCCAACGTAAACGGCGGCACCCCAGGCGACCTTCTGGTCAACGTCATGGTCTATGTGCCCGAAAAGCTCACCGACGAAGAGCGCAAAGCCATCGAGTCGCTCCAAGGCAAGCCCAACGTCACCCCCAACGTCACCACAGCGCAACGCATCTTCTCGCGTCTGCGCCACATCTTCCACAAAGACAACGCCGAATAACCGCCCGACGGCCCTCCCCGGCCGTCCCAAAGATACCGCCAAGGCCCCCGAATCCTCGAGGGCCTTATTTTTATCACATTGATAATCATCACATTACATTTAAAAGAAGAAATTTAAAGGGAGGGATGGGGGAATTGGTGGCCGCCGTATTGCATTTTTTCGTAATTTTGTGGGTGACAGCAGAGCCGAAAGGCTGTTGGGCTGATAAATTTGGATTTTTGGACGATGAGATCTCTTTCTGATATAGATACCGACTCTGTGATGGGCTCTGACATTAGCTCGGGCAGTCGCGCAGGTGCGGACAGTCGCACAGGCTCTGACTCGGACTCGAATGCTGGCTTCGGGTGCGGCTCGGACTCGGACAGTCGCGCAGGCTCAAGCGCGAATGTCGGCACGGGGACGGAGGGGGTGAA
>CAYVAK010000056.1:0-12684 GCA_964448425.1 uncultured Sangeribacter sp. | reverse complement strand
CGCCGAAGAGTTCATTGAATTTGCTCTGAATTTTTTCTTTCATTTCCATGGTTTAAGGAATATATATTGGTTTGTAAATGCAAAAGGAGACTGCCGGGAGAACAGCGTCGCAGGGGCTATTCCACGGGTATTGAGATGGTGGCGGGCTCCACACCTTCGGCCTTCACAGTGAGAGTGAGGGTGCCGGGGGTCTGAGCCGATTGAACAATCACAGTGGCGGCGCCGCTGAAGAGGTCCATCACCGGGAGGTGGAACAGGCGAATGGATGTGGGGTCGCCGTTGGCGGTGGCGCGGAATTTGCCGGCACCGCGAGTCTCGAAGGTCACTTCGCGATTGTCGGTGGGCACAATGTTGCCCTCCTCATCGGCCACTTGCACGGTGATGTAGGCCAGGTCGTCGCCATCGGCTTGGAGTGCCTTGCGGTTGCAAGAGAGCACCAGGTGGTGGGGCTCGCCGGCGGTGCGCACTGTGGCTTCGCCGCTGGGGTTGTCTTGGTCGTCGTAGGTCACCACGCGGAGTTCGCCGGGCTCATACACTACGTCGTCCCACATGAGGCGGTAGCGCTCCAGGCGAGTGCCGCCTTGGGCTTTCTTGGCGCGCACACCTTGGCTCTTGCCGTTCACAAAGAGCTCGGCCTTGGGTGAGTTGGTGTAGACAAACACCGGAGTCACTTCGCCCTCGCGGCCCTCCCAGTTCCAGTGGGGGAGGATGTGCAGGGTGTTGTCGGTGGTGTTCCACTGCGAGCGGTAGAGGTAGTAGCGGTCTTTTGGTATGGAGGCCAGGTCGATGATGCCGAAGCCGCTGCTGTGGCGGGGCCATGAGTCGTTGTCGTAGGGGGTAGGCTCGCCCAGATAGTCGAAGCCGGTCCACACAAATTGGCCCATGTTGTAGTCTAAGTCTTCGTCTACTGCGAAGTCGTCGTCGGGGAGGTTGCTCCACCAGCAATATTCAGTGTCGTACGATGAGTTTTGGAGGTCGGAGTGCATCACATTGGCGGCTATCTCCACGGGGAAGTAGTACACACCGCGTGAGCTGACTGTTGAGGCGGTCTCTGAGCCGAGCAGTATGTTTTGCGGGAGTTTGCCGATGGCTTCGCCGTAGCGGTTCACTTTGTAGTTGAAGCCGGGAATGTCGAGGGCGGCGGCAAAGCCGTTGTTCACAACTGCGTCAAACTGGTCCATGCCGCAGGTCACGGGGCGGGTGGGGTCTTCGCGGTGCACAATGTTCTGGAGGAAGGTGAGCTCGTCAATGCCGGTGTCGCTCCATTGGCTGGGCACCTCGTTGCCTATCGACCAGAGCACCACTGAGGGGTTGTTGCGGTAGTGGTGAATCATGTTCACGAGGTCTTTTTCGGCCCAGTCGTTGAAGAGGGTGCCGTAGCCGTTGAGGCATTTGGGGCGGAACGACCAGTCGTCAAACGGTTCTACCATCATCATCAGGCCGAGCTCGTCGCAGAGCTCTACCAGCTCGGGGGCGGGCATATTGTGGCTGGTGCGTATGGCGTCGCAGCCCATGTCTTTGAGCATTTCGAGTTGGTGGCGCAGGGCTGAGCGGTTCACGGCAGCGCCCAGGGGGCCGAGGTCGTGGTGGTTGCACACGCCTTTAAATTTGCGGCGTTCGCCGTTGAGGAAGAAGCCCTCTTCGGGTATCACTTCAATGGTTCGGATGCCGAAGCGGGTGGTGTAGCTGTCCATCTCTTTGCCGCCCATCTTCACGGTGGTGGTGGCGGTGTAGAGGGTGGGCGACTCGGGGCTCCAGAGGCTCGGGTCGTCGATGGTGATGTTTTGTTGGAGCTTTTGTCCGGGGTAAATCTTATAGTCGTGAGTGTCGGAGGCCACTTTGTTGCCTTCGGCATCGGTGATTACGGTGGTGAGTTGCACCATGTCGCCTTTGCTCACACCTTGCAGCTCGGTGAGCAGCTTCACTGTGGCGTAGTCGCTCTCGTCGCTCTCGTGGAAGTCGGTGGTGAGATAAGTGCCCCACACCGGGATTCTCACATTGCCGGTGGTGAGCAGGTGCACATTGCGGTAAAGGCCGGCGCCGGGATACCAGCGCGATGATTCGGGCGGATTCTCCAGGCTCACTTCCAGCAGGTTGGTGCCTTGGTGCACAGCGCTTGTGATGTCAAAGTAGAAGCTGTTGTAGCCGTAGGCCCAGTAGCCCACCTCTTTGCCGTTCACTTTCACTTTGGCGTGGCTCATGGCGCCGTCGAAGAGGAGGGTGATGGTCTTGCCATCCACCTGAGGAATGTCGAATGTGGTGGTGTAGTAGCCTTTGCCTATGTAGGGGAGGCCGCCGGTGCGTCCGGTTTTGAGTTCTTTTTCGGTCTCGCCGTTCTGCTCTATAGCCACTACCTGGAGGTCGTTGCTGCGGTCGAAGGGGCCGTAGATTGCCCAGTCGTGGGGCACGGTCACATTCTCCCAGTTGGTGCTGTCTTTGGAGAAGCGCCAGTTGTTTTTCAGGAGTTTGTCGGTGCGCAAAGGCGCGTCGTTGACAGCTGCGGATGCCGGTAGGGTGGCTGTGATGCCGAGCAGCAGTGGTAGGAATAAGTTTTTCATCTATGTTATAGGTGTAGAAAAAATATTGTATTAAGGTGGTGGAGAGTTGGCAAAGGCAATGTGGAGAGCATATTTGCCTATCATCATGCAAATTTAGTAAGTTTTTTCCGATTCCGCAACATGGCCGCATAAAAATGAGGCACGCTGCGCTGTGAGGGCGGCGTGCCTCAAGGGCCGGTAAGTAAGACTACCGGCTTATTAACTCTCTTTGTAATATCTTGTTCACCCCGAGGGGAGTTCAAAATATTCGCCTATACAAAGAGGGTTAAGGCCGGTAGTCCTTGCTTCATTACTCCGAGCCGCGGGGCGGTCGGGGCTGTGTTATGTCGGTGTTATTTTACAATCACTTTCTGAGCGTTGCCGTTGGCGAGGCGTACAATGTAGATGCCGCTTTGGAGGCCTTGGCCGTCGCTGAGGTGAGCGCCGTTCACATTGTAGATTTCAGAGCCTTCGGGAGCTATGATGCTGTTGCCGATTACGGCTATCTTGCCGTTGGCCAGCAGAGCGCTGATGATGCTGTCTACCGAGTAGTCGGCTTCGGCGATGTCGGAGCTGAGTTCGGGGTTCACGGTGTTGTAGACGTAAGCTCTTACGGTGTAGGTGCCGTTGGCGGTGAGGTCGAGGTTCACCACATGCTCGTCGCTCTCATACCATGAGCTGGAGCCCACTGCGTAGTAGAGTATGCCGCTGGCGTTGGGGTTGGTGATGGTGGCCACGCCGTAGTTGTCGCCTTCGGGATCGGTGAAGGTGATCACGGGAGCTTTGAGCTTGCAAGCGGTCTCGGCAATTTCAAATTCGCCCTCTTCAACTTGCGATTTGCTCTTGGTACCGAGTTTTACGTAGGCTGTGTAGGTGTATTTGCCGGCTTCGGTGAGCTCTATTTCCACTTCGTGTTCATCGGTGGTGTATTCTTCGCCGTTGATGGTGTAGACGAGCTCGGCGCCTTGGCGGTAGTTCTGGTGGGAGATGTACATGTAGACGGGCACCTCTTCAGCGGGTGAGTCTACATAGTCGTAGTTGTCGTTGAGGAATTCCACGTAGGGCATGGTGAGGTTGTAGGCCACTTCGCCTTCCACCTTCACTGAGAATTCGCTGCTCACGCTGTCGTCGCTGCTTGAGAGGGTGGCACCTACCACCAGGTTGCCCGACTCGTTGATTTCCACTGTGTAGGGGTTGGCGTCAACGTTGAAGTCTTTGTTCACACCGTTGTCGAGGTTGCTCAGGGTCACTGAGAGCTTGGCACCCTCTTCGGGGTTGGTCACTACCACTTTGAGGGGGAGAGCCTCTTCGGCCACTGTGGCGCCTGAGGCCACTGCGTTGCCGTCTTTATCGGTGGCTGTGAATGTGGCTTTCTGAAGGCCTACGTATGTGAATTCTATGGGGTAAATCTGGAGCACGTCGCCAAAGACGTTCACGAAGCCTACCACATCATATTTGCCGTAGTCGGTGGGGAAGGTGATGCCAAATTTGTCGTAGAGGGCCACTGAGGCGTCGCCCTGGGTGGCTGTCTTCTCTTCGGGGTCGAAGGTGACGCGAACGAGCTTGATATAGCGGTTCATGTCGTCGCTTGAGACGTCGGCCACTGCCACTGTTGTGGGGTCAGCGGGGTCGCCGTCGGCTACTGTCACCCAAGAGGTGTTGGGGCTTGCGAGCTCGATGAGGTTTTTGAAGACGGTGTATTTACCGCCGAGCATGCTGATGCGTTGGCCGGGGGTGTAGGTGGCTGAGAGGTTGCCGTATACCAGCAGGCTGCCGGTGTTGTCTTGCACGTATAGGTTCTGGCCGTTCTGGTAGTTGACGGTCAGGGGTGAGCTGATGTAGTAGGTGTTGGAAGTGTTGGCGGCAGCGGTGGTGAGCCATGTGGCAATGTCGCTGACACTGTAGTCGGCCATAGATGTGTAGGTGGCGCTGACTGTCGGGCTGTTGGTTTTGCCGCTTTCCAGAGCGTAAGCGTTCACTGTAGTGGTGGCAGTGATGGTGATGGGAGCGGTGTATTCGGTTGAGGGGGTTGAGCCGTCGGTGCTGTAGTAGATTTTGGCACCATCGGCTGCGCTGAGAGTTACTTGCAGAGAGCCGGAGAATAGAGTGCCGTCGGCCGGTGAGAAAGTAGGAGCTGTGGAGGCATCGCTGGCCGGAGCGTCATCGTAGTAGACTGCTGCCGTGCTGATGGCTTTGTTGCTCGAGGTCGGAGTGTAGGTGAGTTTTACGGTGCTTGAGCTACCGGTCCATGTACCTTCGCCGCTTGTGTTACCACTGAAGTCGTTGGTGCCTTCGGGGTCAACGGAGAAATAGGAGCAACTGCTGCCAATGATGATTTTTGTAATCACTTTGCCGGTGGGGGCTGCGAAGGTGATGGTAGAGCCTTTGTAGAAGCGTACACCATTAGCCCAAAGACGAGTGCTGCCTGTGAGGGTGAAGGATACGCCCGAGTTTGTGTCGGTGTAGGAGTATGGATCGGGATTATACTCCGTGGTCGTACCGTATAGGAGTGTCATCCCATACGTGTTGTTAAGAAAGTCAAATTTGACTAATTCGTAGGCATGGCTGGATATGCTGATGCCGATTAAAAGCGATAAAAGGAGGAAAATTTTCTTCATTATATTGAGTTTTTTGGTTTCCAAACATGTATTAAAAGATGACTACTTGCGAGGCCGGGTAGATACCGGGTGTTAATAGGCTGTTAAGGATATGATCGGTAAGCGGTTGGGCTCTACGTAAGTCGCTGCAAATTTATTGATTTTTTTGCACACCGCAAAGAAAATTAGCAAAAAATTTGTCGACCCTCTTAGCTCCGATGTTTATAGCCCGATGAGGCAGTGGCATGTTTGAATTATGAGGCCGACTTTCCGGGTGCGGTGTCCTGGAGAAAGGAAAAGCCGAATCGGGGTCATGGATTCCGATTCGGCTTGCAAAAATGGAGCATGGCTGCCACGCTCGGGCGGCCATGGTGCGCTAAGTTGCGCCGTTATTTAACTACGAGTTTAAGTGTCTTTCCGTTGGCAAGGCGTACAATGTAGATGCCGGCTTGCAGACCTTCGCCGCTTGCGAGGCGTGAGCCGTTCAGATTGTAGATTTGTGCGCCGGCAGGAGCTATGATGCTGTTGCCTTCCACACTCACACCCTCGGTGCCGAAGTAGAGTGCTGACACAGAGTCAACCTCATAGTTTGCTTCGGTGATGTCGGAGTTGAGTTCGGAGTTGGTGTTGTTGCGCACATAAGCCTTGATGGTGTAGGTGCCGTTGGCTGTGAGGTCGAGGTTCACGCTTTGGCCCTCAGCCTCATACCAGTCGCTGGTGCCGATGCTATAGAAGAGTGTGCCCACGCTGTTGGGGTTGGTGATGGTGGCCACTGCATAGTTGTCGCCTTCGGGGTCGGTGAAGGTGATTACGGGAGCTTTGAGCTTGCAAGCGTCTTCAGCTATGGTGTAGGAGCCGCTGATTACTTCCGATTTGCTCTTGGTGCCCAGAGCTACATAGGCTGTATATTCAATAGTGCCGGGTTCGGTGAGTTCAATCTCCACCTCCATGTCGTCGCTGGTATATTCTTCGCCGTTGATGGTGTAGATGAGCTGAGTGCCCTGGCGGTAGTTCTGGTGAGAGATGTACATGTAGACGGGCACTTGAGTGGCGGGTGAGGGCACGTCGTTGTAGCGGCTGTCGAGGAATTCCACATAGGGGTTGGTGAGGTTGTAGGCCACTTCGCCTTGAGCTGTGTAGGAGAGCTCGCGGTAACCGTCGCCGTCGGCTGTTGAGGTGTAGGCGCTCACGGTGATGTTGCCGCTGTCGGCTACTGAGAGTGTGTAGGTGCTCTCTGAAGTGGTGTATTCGTTGCTGACGCCGTTGCTACGGTTGCTAACCACTACGCTCATTGAAGCGCCCTCGTTGGGGTTGGTGATGGTCACGCTCACGGGGAGTGACTCTTCGGCCACTGTTGCCCCATCGGCTACAGCTGCGCCGGAGGCGTCGGTAGCGCTGATGGTGGGGAAGTGGATGCCGGTGAAGGCAAATGAGATGGGGAGCAGCTCGAAGGTGGTGCCGTATTCTTCTTGGTGAGCCAGGATGATGCCGGTCACATTGTATTTGCCATATTCAGCGGGGAGCTCAATGCCGAAGCTGTTGGTGAAGCTCAGCGATGAGTAGTTTTGAATAAGGGTGTTGTTGGCGAAGTCTACGGTAGCGGCGCTGATGCTTACATATTGGTTTTCGTTGGCAGCTTCCAGGTCGCCGACGCTAACCTCGGTGGGGGCTACTGTGTCGCCTGAGGTGGTCTCGGCGAAGGTGAAGTCGGCACCGGTGAGGGCATCGAAGTCGGCAGCGCTGTCGTATTTACCGCCAAGGTAGGCTATGCGAGTGCCGTTGGTGGCTTGGGGGAGGCTTTCGCCGGTGACGCGCAGAGCGCCGGTGGCGTCGGCTACATAGAGTTGTGAGTCGTGGCTGTAGGTTACGGTTACAGGATTGGATATGTAATAGAGGGCGCCGGGAGTGGCTTTGCTCAGAGTGATCCAAGCGGCGATGTTGTCGGCGCAAAGGTTGTTGATGGAGGAGAAGGAAGCTTGAGCTACAGAGCTCTTCTCTTCGCCGTCGGCGGTGGCGATAGCGCGGATGGTGGTGCTGTCGGAGATGGTCACTTTGCAGGGGCTGCTATAGCCGGTGAGCGAAGTGGTGGGGGTGGAGCCGTCGGTGGTGTAGTAGATGGTAGAGCCCTCGGGGCCGGTGATTTCTACATCGAGTGAACCGCGGAATTCGCCGCCGTTGGGTGAGAAGGTGGGGCGAGCTGTCTTAGCTGTGAAGAGGCAGCTTGTCACCTCGCTGTCGCTCTTGCCGTCGGCTTTGGCTATGGCCTTGAGGTTGGTGGTGCCGGTCAGGGTCACAGTGCAGGGGCTGCTGTAGCCGGTGAGCGATGATGTGGGGGTTGATCCGTCGGTGGTGTAGTAGATAAGACCCTCTTCGGCTGTGATGGTTACATCGAGTGAGCCCTCAAATGTTTGAGCGATAGAGGGGTTGAAGGTCGGTTGCACTGTTGATGGAGTAGCGGCTACCTCCAGTGTGATGTAGAACATAGTGGTCTTCACGAAGCTGCCGGAAGTGGCTGTGGAGTTGAGCTTCACTGTGGAGGGGGGATTCTCGTCGGAGTTGCGACTCCAGGTGTTGCGGTTGGTGATTGTGCCACCGGTGCCGTCGGCAATGGTAAACATGTCGGCGGTGTTGAAGGCAATCGACTTGAAGCCGTAGCCTTCGGGAGCTTGGAATTCGGCTGATGAGCCTTCATAGAATTTCAGACCGGTGCCTCTAAGCCAGGCTGTTTGGCCGGTGAGCACCACGGTAGTTGGAGTGGTGGTGCCGGTTTCTACTATAGTGCATGGGTCCGGATTATAGCCGGCACCCTCTGCATAGGATGTCATGCCGAAGTCGCTATATGAAAACGAGAAGTAGGCATTGGCATCCGGTGCTGCTAACAGACAACACAGAAGTGTGAATAGGTAAAATACTTTTCTCATAAAGTTAATAGATGAGTGGATAATATAAATTGTTACTAATTTCCGGCTAATGGCCCCCCCTCGGCGCAAAAGAAGAGTGAAAGCTACAGGCACGCTTACGGGGCGCACGGGGAGGGCAACAACAGTGAGAGTCCTTAGTTGTAGAGTTGAGGAGTGATGTAGGTTAGGTTATTACTTTGAGTAATGGGTTGAGGAGGGAAAGAGAGAATTAGTTAAAACTGTTAGGGTAGTGGGGATTGGACCCTCCTCTGAAGGTCCGTGTCGTTTCGGTTGCAAATTTATATATTTTTTATTGTAACGGCAAAAAATCAAGACAAAATTTTCAAAAGCGTTTGGAATAGCGAATTTTTTAGCTCAAATGGCTGATTTTGTCTTTCTTGTAGCAAAATGTACACCCGAAAGGCGTGTGTCGGCTGTTTTCGGCCCCGCGGTCTTGCCTATTGACGGCTGCGGCCTTCATATTCGGTCATCGGCGGCCGCTCCGCTTCCCTTTTGCTACCGCGAGATTTGGCCTGCTGTGACCAAAATGAAAAGAAATTTCAAAAAAATAGGGGAGGGCAATCGGCGATTTTGCGCCCCGCCGGCTGTCGAAGCTGTTTTGGAGCGAAAAATGCGCAAAAAAATTGCATTACTAATGGCTTGATAAATAGGCTATAAACGGTCAAAGTGAAATTTTTCTCAAAAATATTTGCTGAAAAATTTGGTGGAATCAGAAAACTGTTATAACTTTGCACTCGCAAACGGGAAACAACTCAAAGCCACGGCAGCGAGACCAAACCTAAGAGTAGGCACGGTGTTTCTCTCAAAAATGGTGCGTTAGTTCAGTTGGTTAGAATACATGCCTGTCACGCATGGGGTCACGGGTTCGAGTCCCGTACGCACCGCCGAGGAGAGAGGAAAGAGCAACATGGTTAGACTTCGGTCTTCCGGTTGCTCTTTTTTATTTATTTTCCCTTCCGACCCCGAGCCGTTTCCGGAGCCGTTCGCTCACCGGCAGGCGGCGAGCGATTGTACGTGCAGGCTATGCCGTGTAGGTGAGTCGCCGCCGGTGAGTCGATGCAGGCGATGCCGCGCAGACGGAGTCGCGGGGGTGGATGCACCGTGTGAACGGCATCCCTACAGGTCGAACCTATTACCTAATAAGATATATGAACAAATTTTTAGTCGCAGCCGTATTGGCCGGTGCTTCTTACTCGCTCGCCGACGCTGAGCAGGCACCCGCTACCCCGGCCTCATTCCCCGGCGGACAAGAGGCCCTCACTGAGTATATTGATAAGAATATCAACTACCCCGAGACCGCTATCGACAATATGATAGAGGGTGTGGTGACAGTGCTCTTCACTGTCGACCCCCAAGGTAATGTGGGCAGTCTGAGCATTGTGCGCCCCCTGGATGTGGATTTGGAGGCCGAGGCCCTCAGAATTGTGAAGAGCTTCCCTCAGTGGGAGCCCGCTCGCGATGCTGCCGGTAAGGCAGTGAGCCAGCAAGTCACTCTCCCTATCTATTTCCACTTGCCCAACTAACCCTCTTTACGCCTTACCACCACCGCCCCGATGGCACAGCGCAACTACACAATCTCTATTTGCAAAGGGATTGCCATTATCCTCATGGTTATAGGCCATGCGGAGGCTCCCGAATTGCTTACTAATTTCATCTATACTTTTCATATGCCGCTGTTTTTCATCACAGCCGGCTACTTCTTCACACTCCGCCACGCCGAGGAGCCCTGGCGCTTCTGTAGCTCTCGATTCAAGAGGCTATACCTGCCGTTTCTGAAGTGGAGCATAATCTTCTTGCTTCTACATAATGTGTGGCACCACTTCGGAATCCTCAATGAGCAATTCGGCAATTGGACCGGTGGCGTGACCCACCCTTACACTCTCAAACTATTTTGGACCCGCCTCGTAGCTGTGGCCTACAGCATGTCGGGCTACGATGAGTTTATGACCGGGGCCTTCTGGTTTTTCCGCGGTCTGCTGGTGGCAAGTATCCTCTTCATGGTGCTCTTCCGCTTGCTCCACCGCTACGAACGCAAGCCGCAGGAGATGTGGCTCACATCGCTGATAATCATGGCTCTGGCTCTCGGCTTTATGGCCTTCCACCTCTTCACGGGAGTGAAGATGCAGTTTTATCCCAATGGCTTCTGGCGCGAAACTTGGGGCGTGTTTTTCTTCGGTCTGGGCGTGGTGTATCGCAAGGTGGAGAGCAAAATCCCATCGCGCTTTTGGCTCTTTGTGCTCTGCCTGGGGCTGCTGATTTGTGCCGGCAAGATGCACCTCAGCGGCATGAACAACGGCTGCAAATCGCTCGATTTGCTCACCCTTCCGCTCACAGCTTCCATCGGCTTCCTGATGGTGAAATATCTCTCGGAGGGCATCAACTCGCTGAGTGGTAAAGTGGGCTCGCGCCTGCGCCAAATGCTCATTTATGTGGGCGAGAACACACTCTATGTGTTTGTGTTCCACATCATTTCATTTAAGCTGGTGAGCCTGCTTAAAATCCAATACTACGGGCTGGACTTCCGCCAGATAGGTTGCCACATGGTGATTCACTTCAAGAACCACGACGACCTTTTCTGGGTGCTCTACAGCATTGTGGGAGTGGCTGTGCCGCTGCTTGTGCTGTGGCTTTATCGCTCCAAGGTGGCCCCTCATCTGCCCTCAATTAAGCTCTTGAAACCAAAACAGTCGCAACAGGGCTAACGCATTAATACATAGCTTGATAGTCCGCTTGCGGAAAAGGATGGCTATAAAAATGCCCGCAAAAAGTTGGCAGGCTGAAAAATTTAATATAACTTTGCAGTCGCAAAAGCCGATTTCATTCAAGCTGAGAAAGGCCGAGCACCGACCCTGACTCATTGGTCAGCGGACAGGATTCTCGGGGTGTAGCACAGTTGGTAGCGCGCTACGTTCGGGACGTAGAGGTCGGGCGTTCGAGTCGCCTCACCCCGACAGAATCAATAAAAAAATAGGTTGCTTCGATTTCGGAGCAGCCTATTCTTTTTTTGTGTGCTTATGTGTGTGGGCTATCGCACCACTACCAGGTAGTAGTTCTTCTTGCCACGTTGCAGCAGTATGTATTTGCCGTTGAGCAGGGCTTCGGTGCCTATCACACCGTTGGGGTCGGTGTATTTCTCTTTGTTGAGGCTCACGCCGTTGGATTGAATCATTTTGCGAGCTTCACCTTTGGAGGGGAAAATCTGAGTCTTTACAGCCAAGAGGTCGAGCACGGGGATGCCGGCGCTGAGCTCGGAGGCGGCTACTTCAAATTTGGGCACACCGTCGAAGATGTCGAGCAGAGTCTGCTCGTCGATGGCGTGGAGCTGTTCTGCGGCCTTGTTGGAGAAGAGTATTTGGCTTGCAGCCACGGCAGCCTCGTAGTCTTCGCGGCTGTGGACCATCACAGTGAGCTCCTCGGCGAGGCGTTTCTGCATGGGACGCAGGCCGGGGTCCTTGGCGTGTTCGGCCACGAGAGTCTCAATCTCTTCCTTGGTGAGGAAGGTGAAAATCTTGAGGTATTTTTCAGCCTCGGCGTCGCTGACGTTGAGCCAGAACTGATAGAACTTGTAGGGCGAGGTGTAGCGGCGGTCGAGCCATACGTTGCCGCTCTCGGTTTTGCCAAATTTGGAGCCATCGGGCTTGGTGATGAGCGGGCAGGTGAGGGCGTAAGCTTCGCCACCGCATTTGCGGCGTATGAGCTCGGTGCCGGTGGTGATGTTGCCCCACTGGTCGGAGCCACCCAGCTGGAGGCGGCAGTTCTTCTCCTGATAGAGGTGCAGGAAGTCGTAGCCCTGAAGCAGCTGATAGGTGAACTCGGTGAATGAGAGGCCGTCGCGCGCCTCGCCGTTGAGGCGTTTCTGCACGGAGTCTTTGGCCATCATGTAGTTCACAGTGATGTGTTTGCCAATCTCGCGAGCGAAGTCCAGGAAGGTGATATCCTTTGTCCAGTCGTAGTTGTTGACCAGCTCGGCGCGGTTGGGAGCGTCGCTGTCGAAGTCGAGGAATTTAGAGAGCTGGGCCTTGATGGCTTCCTGGTTGTGGCGCAGAGTGGCCTCGTCGAGCAGGTTGCGCTCTTGCGACTTGCCGGAGGGGTCGCCAATCATGCCGGTGGCACCACCTACGAGCGCCAGCGGCTTGTGGCCGCAACGCTGGAAGTGACGCAGAATCATCACGCCGCAGAGGTGGCCTATGTGCAGGGAGTCGGCGGTGGGGTCGATGCCCAGATATGCTGTGGTCATGCCCTGTTTGAGCAGCTCTTCAGTGCCGGGCATGATGGTGTGGATCATGCCACGCCATGTTAATTCTTCTACAAAATCCATGTTTGTGATTTTATGTATATATCTGATTGTTAATTATTCTGATTGAAAATCCATTGCAGCATGGTGTCGCCCACTGCTTTGAGGGTGGCGGCGGAGATGCCGCTCATGTCGTCGGAGAGGGTGTGCCAGCGAGGGTTGAAGCCTGTGCCGTCGGCAAACTCGATGACGTCGATGGCCGGGATGCCTGCCTGAAGCAGCTCCACATGGTCGTCGGTGATGGCACCGCCGCTATCGTGGCTGAAGTGGCTGTCGGCTCCTACTTGCGAGGCGGCGCCCCACACTTCGTTGACCAGCGAGCGCGCATATCGGTC
>CAYVAK010000055.1:7479-13208 GCA_964448425.1 uncultured Sangeribacter sp. | reverse complement strand
AAATCGACAAGATAGCCCGCAAGAGCGACAACCCCTCCATCACCCGCGATGTCAGCGGCGAAGGAGTGCAACAAGGCCTGCTCAAGCTCCTGGAAGGCAGCGTAGTGCTCGTGCCACCACAAGGCGGCAGAAAACACCCCGACCAAAAACTCATACCCGTCGACACCAAAAACATACTCTTCATATGCGGTGGCGCCTTCGACGGCATTGAGCGCAAGATAGCTGCCCGCCTCAACACCCAAGTGGTGGGCTACGGCCACAACTCAGTGGAGAAAAAGCACCAGAGAGAAAACCTCATGAGCTATGTCACCCCGCAAGACCTCAAATCCTTCGGCCTGATACCCGAAATCATAGGTCGTCTGCCGGTGCTCACAAGCCTCGACCCGCTCGACCGCACCGCCCTGCGCCGCATCCTCACCGAGCCCAAGAATGCAATCATTCGCCAATACGTAAAAATGTTTAAGCTCGACGGTGTCGACCTCATATTCACCGACGACGCCCTCGACCTCATAGTAGACAAGGCGATAGAATACAAGCTCGGCGCCCGCGGCCTCCGCTCCATAGTAGAGACCATAATGGTCGACGCCATGTTTGAAGTGCCATCAGCCAAAGTCAAGACCTTCACAGTCGATGCCGCCTACGTGGCGCAACAACTTGTGAAGGCCAAATTTGAGAAAACCACCCTCCCCGACTAACTGCGACATTGTTAATATAATTGTGGGGCCGTGTCATAATTCAAATGGCACGGCCTCCGTTTTTAGCCGGCCGGCCGCAAAAAGAGGCGAAGACCATATTGTGCCGACTTCAACGAAACATAAAGAGAATTAAAAAAGCAAAACTAAATTTTGTGGTTGCAGAAAATTTTATTAATTTTGTGATAGGGGAACGGAGCAATTCCTTGCCGCCGAAACTTCAACTAAGAGCTACAATATTAATGTCTCCCCGGTGACCTTAGACCATAATAATCTGAAAAGTCTAAACCACCCTTAACACCAAATCACTATGGCAATAACGACAGCCAAACTTCATGAAGCCCTCAAACACCATTTTGGCTTCGACAAATTTAAGGGCAATCAAGAGGCCATAATCAAAAGCCTCCTGGAGCACAAAGATGTGTTTGTGCTTATGCCCACAGGCGGTGGCAAATCGCTTTGCTACCAGCTACCGGCACTAATGTCGGAAGGCACTGCCATTGTGATTTCGCCCCTCATAGCGCTGATGAAAAATCAGGTCGACGCCATGCGATCGTTCTCTGAAGACGACGGTGTAGCTCATTTTCTCAACTCCTCACTCACCAAGGCAGCCGTAGAAGAGGTGAAAGCCGACATCCTATCGGGACGCACCAAGCTACTATACGTAGCTCCCGAGTCGCTCACTAAAGAAGACAATATTACCTTCCTGAAGACTGTCAAAATCTCATTCTACGCAGTAGATGAGGCACACTGTATCTCCGAATGGGGCCACGACTTCCGACCCGAATATCGCAAAATCAGGCCCATAATCAACGAAATACAGCCCCGCCCGGTGATAGCCCTGACCGCCACCGCCACCCCAAAGGTGCAACACGACATTCAGAAAAATCTCGCCCTCAACAACGCCTGCGTCTACAAATCAAGCTTCAACCGCCCCAATCTCTACTATGAGGTGAGGCCCAAGACTAAAGAGGTAGACAAAGACATAATCCGATTCATAAAGAGCAACCCCGGCAAGTCGGGCATTATCTATTGCCTGTCGCGCAAAAGAGTGGAAGAGCTTGCCGAGACCCTTAGAGTCAACGACATAGCCGTGCTCCCCTACCACGCCGGCATGGACAGCGCTACCCGCTCAGCCAACCAAGACGCATTCTTGCTCGAAAAAGTCGATGTAATAGTAGCAACCATAGCCTTTGGCATGGGCATCGACAAGCCCGACGTGAGATATGTGATACACTACGACATACCCAAGAGCCTCGAAGGATATTATCAAGAAACCGGTCGCGCCGGTCGCGACGGCGGCGAAGGCCGCTGCATCACCTACTATAGCAATAAAGACCTACAAAAATTAGAAAAATTGATGCAAGGCAAACCTATGGCCGAACAGGAAATAGGCAAACAGCTCTTGCAAGAAACGGCCGCATACGCCGAATCATCGGTGTGCCGCCGCAAAACACTTCTCCATTATTTCGGAGAAACCTACACCGAAGCCGAATGTGGCAACTGTGATAACTGTTTAAATCCAAAGAAAAAAGTGGAAGCAAAAGATGATCTTTGTGCAGTCATTGAAACAATCCTCGCCATTGGCGACAAATTCAAGGCCGACTACATTTCTACTGTGATGATTGGACGCAAAACCGACGAAGTAAAATCCTACCATCACGAAGACCTCGAAGTCTTTGCCTGCACCCCCAATGCCGACGAGCGCTACCTCCAGACTGTGATGAGATGCGCCGTCATTGAAGGCTACCTTAATCGCGACATTGAAAACTATGGCACAATCCAAGTTACCCCCGAAGGTAAAAAATTCTTGAAAAAGCCCGTGTCGTTTAAAATCACTGAAGACAACGATTTCAACGACATCGACGAAGAGCCCATGCTCAAAACCGGTAGCGGCTGCGCCGCCGACCCCGAGCTCTACTCTATTCTCAAAGACCTTCGCAAAAAGAAAGCACGTGAACTTGACCTCCCGCCATACGTAATTTTCCAAGACCCCTCGCTGGAGGCTATGGCCACTACCTACCCCATAACCATCGAGGAGCTGCAAAACATCCCCGGTGTGGGCGCCGGCAAAGCTCGCCGCTACGGCAAAGAGTTTGTCGACATCATACGCCGCCATGTGGAAGAAAACGACATTGAGCGCCCCGAAGATATGCGCGTGCGCACCATGCCCAACAAGAGCAAAATGAAAATTGCCCTTATCCAAGGTATCGACCGCAAAATTGACCTCGTGGAGCTCGCTGAAAGCAAAGGCCTCGAATTCTCCGAGATGCTCGACGAGCTCGAAGCTATTGTCTACGCCGGCACTAAAATCAACATCGACTACTTCCTCGACGAAGTGCTCGACGACGACCGTCAAGACGACCTCATGGACTACTTCCGCTCTTGCGAAGAAGACAACCTTGAGCAAGCCATCGAAGAGCTTGGCGACGACTACTCCGACGAAGAAATTCGCTTGGGCCGCATCAAATTCCTCTCCGAAATGGGCAACTAATCAGCCCCCTCTCAAATAGCATTCACCCAATAGCCTATATTCACATTGGGCATAGAAATACCCGGGTACAGCGCAACCCTCCGCAAGGAGTGAGCCTGTGCCCGGTAATCATTTTATGCCGAATAATCGCCCGACGATGATAGCTCGCCGAAGGGGAACAAGGCAAGCGATATCAGAAATCGTCGTCGAAGCTATCCTCGGGGTCGTATTCGTCGGGATAATAGCCATCGTCGCAAACACCAAATTCGTCGTAATAGTCGTAATCATGGTTGTGTGGCATAGGAGTGCGATCCGGGCCCGGAGCGGGCTCGGAAGTGCGCCTGTGGCCAAACAGCGACGTGAAGCCAAGATATGAGAATATTTCAGAAAAGAGGCTCATGGTATAAATCGGTAAATAGATAAATCAAGCAAGGCAGCGACATCGCCGCAGGCAGCCGGAGTGTTTAAGGGAGGCAGAGGTGCTACTCAAGAGCTCCCTCTACCACCTCATCCTCGCCCGTTTCGACCACCGGCGCAGAGGAATACGACCCATAGGAGTCGCACTTCACAAATCCCGCCGGATAGTTGAATTTAGTGTCTTGGGAGTAAGGCAATCGGCGGTCGCCATACACCTTCTTCATATAGAGGCCATAGATAGGCAAGGAGGCTCTGGCGCCCTGGCCATAAGCCATAGAGTTGAAGTGTATGTAGCGCTCCTCACCACCTACCCAGACGCCGGTCACAAGCTCGGGAGTGAAGCCCATAAACCATGAGTCGGCGTTATAGTTGGTGGTACCGGTCTTACCTCCCATTTGAGCATAAATGCCGTAGGAGCTGCGCAGGGATGCACCGGTGCCGTGGTCCACCACATTCTGGAGCATGGAGAGTATCTTATAGTAAGCGTTATCGCCAATCACCTCGGTGCGGTGAGGTGTAGCCGAATAAATAATGTTGCCTTTATTGTCTTCAATGCGAGTCACAAACACCGGATTCACACGAATACCCTTGTTGGCAAACGCCGAGTAAGCGCCCACCATATCCTTCACAGAGACATCGTTGGTGCCCAAGCAGAGAGGCAGAGTCGGGTCGATGATGCCGGAGAGGCCGAAGAGGCGCATCTCGTTGGCAAGGTTGGAGGGTTGTAGTTCGTAGGTGAGGCGGGCGGAAATCCAGTTGTTCGACTGAGTGAGAGCTCTGTCGAGGGTGATATAGCCACCGGCTCCACTATATGAACCTCTGGGACGCCAACCGCCGTAGTCGGGTTGAGTGTTGAGCATAGTGGAACAGGGGTCGAAGTCTTGCTCCATAGCCAAGGTGTAGAGGAACGGTTTAGCGGTAGAACCGATTTGGCGACGTCCCTGGCCGGCCATGTCATATTTGAAATAAGTGAAATCGGGGCCACCCACATAGGCCTTCACATAGCCGTTGGTGGGGTCCATCGACATCATGCCCACTCTCAGGATGCTCTTCATATACATCAGCGAATCCATCGGAGTCATGGTCACCTTCTTGGTGCCGGGACGCATCTTGCCGTTGTGCGACACATAGGCAAAGACGGTCATCTCGGTGGGTGTGTTGAAAGCTTTCTCAATCTCGGCTTCACTTGCACCCGAAGCCTTCATCTCATTGTAGCGTGCAGTCTGACGCACAGCCTGCTTCTTAAGCGAACGCAAGGCCGACTCGCTCAGCTCCGAGCGGTTGGTGGTGTAGGGGCCGGTGGCCTTCTTTTCGTTGAAGAAAGCCGGCTGCAAGTGGTTGCCCACATGCTCATAGACAGCCTCCTCGGCATAGCGCTGCATGGTGGTGTCGATGGTTGTGTAGATTTTCAAGCCATCCGCATAGATGTCATATAAGGAGCCGTCGGGCTTGGGGTTCTTCTCAATCCAACCATACAGAGGGTCTTCGGCCCATTGCACTGAGTCGGTGTTATAGCGGCCCATGGCCAGGCGGTAAGCCTCGGCCGACGAATAGTCGGAACGGTTGGGACGCACAGGTTGCGGGGCACGCATCAGGCGAGCCACCTCATCGCGCAGATAAGAGTTCATCGACTCTTTTCTCACCACCTTATGATAGTTAAGGCCCAGCGGCAGACGTTTCAGACTGTCGGCAGTAGCCTCGTCAAGGCGGTCGGCCTTCACCATCTGGTCGAGCACGGTGTTACGGCGACCCAACACACGGTCTTCGTGTCGCAAGGGATTGTAGTAGCTGGGGTTCTTCAGTATGCCTATAAGCATTGCGGCCTCCTGAATCTCAAGCTCATTGGGCAACTTATTGAAATACACCTTTGAAGCGGTCTTGATGCCCACTGCATTGTTAAGGAAGTCGAAGCGGTTGAGATACATCTTGATAATCTCCTCCTTGGTGTAGACGCGTTCAAGCTTAATGGCTATCATCCACTCTATGGGCTTTTGGAGTGCACGCTTCAAGCCTCGGTTGTTGGGATCGGAATAGAGGATTTTGGCAAGCTGCTGAGTGATGGTTGAAGCGCCACCGCTCGACTTATCGCCCATCATCACAGTCTTCACACCGGTACGGCCCAGAGCCATAAAGTCGATACCCGAGTG
>CAYVAK010000055.1:0-7379 GCA_964448425.1 uncultured Sangeribacter sp. | reverse complement strand
AAGGAGAAACACCAGCAGGCCGAGCCCACCAAACACACTCCACATAATAAGGACAATCTTATTATTTTTAATAGCCTTAAGTGTATCTTTATCAAGAGGTTCGGCAGGTGATTGAGAGCCATTGTCGCCTCTCCATAGATTTGCAGAATTCCGTTTGGAAACCATGTTATGTCGCTTCATTTCTTCCTTTAATTGTCAATAGGCGGAGCTTGGTGATTCCGCCCGCATTATGATTAAAACGGCTGAATAAACAGCCCCAAAGCCCTATGGGCCTAAATCATGCAAAGATAATAATTTTCACCCAAACTCACAACCCCTCAATCAGCACCAACACCGAATGTACAGTCAACAAGCAACTGCAAAATTAGCCAATCGTTTTTCAATGAGGCGGAACTCCTAAAACAGCGACTCCCGAATAGGCGGCCTATCCGGGAGTCGGTATGTATGACTTAAATCTTTAGTTACGCGAATAGTTGGGAGCTTCCGAGGTGATGGCCACATCGTGAGGATGGCTCTCCAGAACACCGGCATTGGTGATGCGTGTGAATTTAGCATTCCAAAGCGACGGTATATCCTTAGCACCGCAGTAGCCCATGCCGGCACGCAGTCCGCCCAGCATCTGATACACCACTTCGTAGAGTGAGCCCTTAAACGGCACACGGGCGGCAATACCCTCCGGCACCAGCTTCTTACTGTCGGTCTCAGAGCCTTGGAAATAGCGGTCTTTCGATCCCTTCTCCATAGCCTCAAGAGAACCCATGCCACGGTACGATTTAAATTTCCTGCCGTTGAAGATTATGGTGTCGCCCGGCGATTCCTCCACGCCGGCGAGCATTCCGCCGAGCATGGCGCAATAACCACCTGCTGCCAGAGCTTTCACAATATCACCGCTATAGCGTATACCACCGTCGGCAATCAGAGGCACACCGGTGCCCTCAAGCGCTTTGGCCACATCGTAGATGGCTGAAAGCTGCGGCACACCTACACCGGCCACCACGCGTGTGGTGCAAATTGAGCCGGGGCCTATGCCCACCTTCACAGCGTCGGCGCCGTTGTCCACCAGATAGCGAGCCGCCTCTCCGGTGGCAATATTTCCCACCACAACATCTATGTCGGGGAAGGCCTGTTTCACGCTCTTGAGCACACCTATCACACCGGCTGAATGGCCGTGGGCTGTGTCGATCACCAACGCGTCAACACCCGCCTTCACCAGCGCTTCGGCTCTCACCATGCTGTCGGGTGTCACACCGATGCCGGCTGCTACACGCAAACGTCCAAGATGGTCCTTGCACGCAAGCGGTTTATCTTTAGCTTTTGTAATATCCTTGTAAGTCACAAGACCGATGAGGCGGTAGTCACTGTCTACCACCGGCAACTTCTCAATCTTGTGTTTTTGCAGAATCTCGGCTGCATCTTCCAGATTAGTGCCCTGAGTAGTGGTGATAAGGTTCTTGGAAGTCATCACCTCATCTACCGGACGAGCCAGATTGCGCTCAAAACGAAGGTCGCGGTTAGTCACAATACCTTTAAGAATGCCTTG
This sequence comes from uncultured Sangeribacter sp., assembly GCA_964448425.1. Classification (GTDB taxonomy): domain Bacteria; phylum Bacteroidota; class Bacteroidia; order Bacteroidales; family Muribaculaceae; genus Lepagella. Next base: position 5,839 of record CAYVAK010000055.1, on the reverse strand, counting down.
AGCATCCACTACCGGAATGCCACCGATATGATACTCATGCATCATACGCAACGCCTCATTCACTGTGCTGCCAAGCTGAATTGTCACAGGGTCGTAAATCATGCCATTCTCAGCACGTTTCACTGTGTGAACCTGGCGAGCCTGCTCCTCTATCGACATATTTTTGTGAATCACACCTATGCCGCCCTCACGAGCAATGGCAATGGCAAGCTGCCACTCGGTCACGGTATCCATAGCCGCCGAAACCAATGGCACATTCAACTTTATGCGTCGAGAAAACTTCGACTCAAGTTTCACTTCTCTTGGAAGCACTTCAGAATAAGATGGGATTAGAAGGACATCATCGAAAGTAAGTCCTTCCATTTTGACTCTATCTGCAATAAACGACATAATATATAATGGTTAAAGCTTAATATCAATCCTTCGAGCTCACCTTATCATCACCTCTGCGATGGCCGGCTTCACCGCCATTTAAAAGGGCTCCTACCCAAATCAGAGGCAAATTTACAGGTTTCGCTCCGCGCACAAATCAAAGGTAAATATGCACATAAAATCGCCAAAGTCAGCAACTTGGCGCCCCGCCAACACTATTCACTTAGCTCGGCGTTTATTGCATGCAAAGATAACAAAAAAATTCCAACCCCGCAACCCCGCCATCCCCCTCCATCCCCAAATCCCCCTTTCAGTCACGCCCCTTTCCATTCTTCACCTCACATATTCGCCCTAAACAATAACGCCGGTGGAGCCGGGACGGTGGCCTTTGCGCTCCGGTAGCAAATAGCTCGGAGCAACAGCACTTTATTGGGGTATAGCTCAGCATTATAGGGCAAAAAACAGGCCCTGCAGCAGATTATTTTTAACTTTTTGCAAAAATTATTAGGAATCTTAAAAAATTTGCACTACCTTTGCTTTGAATAACTGTTGACAGCCTTTTAGGCATTTATTACAGCTCCTAACAGCATAACTCCACTAACCATCACATCTTTTTTGAAGCTCTATTAGATAGCTCTAATAATCGGTCGATGCCACCTCGGTTCGGCTATCGTTAAACCCAAAACTTAACCCCATCATGAAAAAATTAGCGACCCTATGCTTATCGCTATTAGTCGGATTAACAGCCTCATACGCCGCCCTACCGGCCAAGCGTTCCATGTCGGCTGACATCTCTTCGGCTACTGTTGTAAAGCAAGCAATGCCTTCGCCGCAAGCCGACATCTCGCTCTCAATGCAGCAAGATTTCACTAAAGGCGCAATCAATGCTCCCGCAGCCAACTCCAACATCTCATTCACTCCTCAAGCTAAATTCAAACAGCCTAAAAAGGTCACTGCCGCCGGCTCGACCATTTACGGCTACATGGAATACACCGCCAACAGCCAAGCTTCATCTCTGGTTGGTCTCAACGAGCTCGGACTCGACGGTTCTTTCTCCAACATCGTGCCCCTATCGGTTGGCCCAAGCAAAGTCACATTCTCTTCCACAATGAGCTACCTGCGCAACGGCCAATTCCACGTCATCGGCCAAGAAATATACTACAGCACCTACCTCATTGGCACCTGGCACCTTATCTACGACCTGGACGGCAACCTGGTGGAGAAAATAGCACTCAGCGACGACGCCGACATATTCCGCTACAGCGTATATAGCCCCAAAGACGACACCATCTACGGCTACATCACCTACGAATATGAGTCGGACGACCTCTACTGGGCAACAGCTCCGGGCTCCGACCCCACCAACCTTAAAATTGTGGGCCAGGCTCAAGCAAACCACACCCAATGCCTCACCTACAACCAAGTCACCGACCAAATAGTGGGCGTCACATCAAGCGCCACCGGTGCCCTGGTAGTAACCTGCGACAAATTTACCGGCAACCAAACAGCCATCGCAGCCGTAGACTACTACTCTCACTATCGCACCGCAATTGCTTATAGCCCCATCGACGGCGGTTACATTTACGGTGTCTGCCGTAGCCCCGAAAACGGCGGTAGCTCCATCGAACTCCTCGACCCCGACACTTTTGAAGTCCTCGAATCTACCCCCTACGCCGATGTAGTGGAATGGAACAACTTCATGTGCCAAGACCTCAAAGCTGTCGACAACGGCGCCCCTGCTGTCAGTTCACTCCTCAACTCCGATTTTAAAAACGGAGCTCTCTCCGGCACCCTCACTTATGCTCTTCCCTCCGCAACTCAAGCAGGCAACCCTATCCTCGGCAACATATACTACGACCTCTACATTGACGGCGAGCTCTACAAACACGGCACCGCTGCCGCCGGCTCACAACTCGACATCACGGTGAGCAACCTCACTGAAGGCCTCCACAAATTCGCCTTCCAAACAAGCTTGAGCGGCAAGACTTCCCGCCAAACCAACGACACTATTTACGTGGGCCTCGACACCCCCGCTCGCCCCGCAAGCGTTACTCTCTCCGAAACCCAAATTAGCTGGGAGCCCGTGACCACAGGCCTCCACAATGGCTACGTAAATCCCGCCGAAATAACCTACAACGTCTACCTTAACGATGAGCTGATACTCTCCGGCACCAAAGGCACAAACTGCACCCCGCAGCTCCCCTCCGGCCAGACCATGACATTCTACTCCGCATCTGTCGAAGCCGTTTACGCTGGTAAGACCTCGCCTCGCACATCCTCCAACGACCTGCGCTACGGCGACCCATTCTCCCTCCCCGTATCTTTTGAGCCTACCGACAGCGAAATCGACCTCTTCACAATCGTCGACGCCAACAACGACGGCACCAAAATCACATCCTACTACGCCACTATAGGCGACGAAGACCTTAATACATTCGTCTACAGCTACGACGCCGACAACGATGCCGACGACTGGCTCTTCCTCCCGCCCGTCACTTTCACCAACTCCGCCGACATCTACTGCTTCTCAATGAACGCATTCCGCGTAGACGACTACGACGAGAAATATGAAATCGCACTCTGCTCACAGCCCAACCCCGGCTCAAGAGTTAAAACTATCAAAGAAGAAGCCCTGATGACCGACAACGTCGAGGCCGCAACCTTCACCGACTGCTACGACACCGCTTACTTCCAAGTGCCCCGCTCAGGCGCCTACTATATCGGTATCCACGTCACCTCCGACTGCGATGAATACAACATTTTCTTCCGCGACTTCTCAGTCTATAAGCCCGACAATATGTCGGTCAAGAGTCCCGGCATCCCCACCGACATATCGTGCGAAGCTGCCGAAGAAGGTGAGCTCTCAGCTACCGTAACTTTCACCCTCCCCACACAGACAGTGAGCGGCAGCAAATACGCCGACGGCAAAGCACTCCAAGCTGTGGTTAACGCCTATGGCTGCGAAGAAGTGACCGTAAGCGGCACAAGCGGCCAAGAAGTAACCGCCACCGTGCCCACCAAACAAGGCACCAACACTATCTACGTAAGAGCTAAAGATGGCAACACTCTGGGTGTCCCCGCCACCGCACAAGTCTACACCGGTATCGACATCCCCGGACGCGTCACCAACCTTACCTGGGACGCCACCGACGACAACCAAACCATCACCCTGGCTTGGGATCCCCCTACAACCGGCCAAACAGGCGGCTACATAAACCAAACAGGCATCAATTACTATCTCTGGGACTACGATGCTAACCAAGCAATTGCCCTCGGAACCGATGTCTATACAGCCAGCTTCACCCTCCCGGCCGACAAACAAGCCCTCAAACTCTACGGTGTCAAAACAGAAAACGCCGCCGGTATGGCCAGCTACCTCAATGTAGCCAAAGAGGTGCTCGGCACCCCCTTCACAATGCCTCTGACATCAAGCTACACAGCCGGCACCAACATCACTCCCGTCACCAACTACGCTTCCGGCACAAACATTTACGTTGGCGACCCCGGTAAGACCACTTACCTCAAAAACTTCAAAACAACCGATGGTTCAAAAGCGCTCTACACCTACTCTTCAAGAGCAATAACCGACGGCCGATTCACCCTTCCCAAAATAGCCACCACCAATAGCACCCGCGCCACTCTATCCATGAACGTCTACGGCGGCTCATGCGACAGCTTCAGCGTCTACGCCCGTGCCACCGGTGAGCCCGAAACACTCCTCGGCACTTACTCCACCGACGACAACCTCGAAGAAGGCCCCGATGCTCAACTCGACATCGAGCTCCCCGCTCAATTCCAAAACAAAGGCTGGGTAGAATTCTCAATCCACTTCAACACACTCTCCAAATACCAAGGATTCATACTCTACTCCTACAAGCTCTTCGACAACGTTGACTACGACTTCGCTATCAACGCCATCGAAGGCGCCTCTAACGCAAAAATCGGCGAAGAAGCCAAATACACCGCCCACATCTTCAACAACGGCTGCAAAGCCAACCCATTCCAAGGCGGCACATGGACTCTCAAAGACGAAAACGACCAAATCCTGGCCAACGTCACCGTCGATCCAACCGAATCAAGCATCGACGCTCAAGATGAGATAACCTACAACATCTCATTCACACCCACCGCCGACTATCCCTCAAAAGCCACTCTCACCTACACCCTCGAAGACGGCGACATGAACTCTAACAACGACTCCCTTACCAAAGAAATAATCATTGGCAAAGGCGACATACCCGTAATCACCGACCTCCATGCTGAAGATATCAGCTACGACCAAGTGACCCTCGGTTGGACCAAGCCCTCAGGCGGCAGCATCTGCGAAAGCTTCGAAGATGAACCCACACTCGTCTACGACAGCGAATCCGACACCATCGCCGGCTTCAAGCGTATCGACCGCGACGGCTCTAAAGTTTACGGCCCCTACGGCTCTATCTACGCCTCACTCCCATTCGCCTATCAGCCTCAAAGCTTCGTGGTCTGGAGCACCGACGAAATGGAACAAACATTCGGCGCAGCAAGCAACTATTGCAGCTTCACAGGCGACCAATTCACCATTGCATTCTGCCCCTCTAAAAATTCCAACGGCACATACCCCAACGCCGACGACTGGCTAATCTCTCCCCAAATAGCTCCGGGTAGCAGTTTCAGCTTCATGCTCAAACCCATCACCTACCAATACGGTTCCGAGACAATAGAAATACTCTACTCCACCACCACCGACTCCCCCGAAGCATTCACACTGCTGGATACTATCTCAACAAGTGGTGAAGCCGCCGCAACTCCCGTTTGGGAAGAATACAAATTCACAACACCCAACGATGCCAAATACTTCGCAATCCACTACGTAAGTAAAGACATCTTCGGCATAATGATCGACGACATCACCTACACCCCCGATGGCTCCTTTGCATCACTTAGCGGCTACAACATCTACCGCGACGGCGACCTCATAGAGAGCAACACACCCTGCGCATCAGACACCTACACCGACGCCACAATCAGCGAAAGCACCAACTACAGCTACACCGTAACTCCCGTGCTGAGCGACGGCACCCTCGGTCTGGACTCCAACACACTCAAAATCCAAACCACAACAGTAGGCACTCTCACCAGCGGAGCCAAAGCCATCTACTCCAACGGTCACCAAATAATAGTAGCCGGCTACGAAGGCAGCTCAATACAGATCATAGCCCCCGACGGTAAAACAATAGCCCGCAGCGCCCGCGCAGCAGCCCGCACTGCCTACACAGTAGTTCCAGGCATCTACATCATCAAAGCCGGCAACGACACCATCAAACTCACCGTCAACTAACACCAATAACTAAGACGCTCTCCTCACACGAGCCCACACACCGTGAGCTCCAAATCGAAAAAGCAAACACAAAAAGCCCTTAGTTAAAAGTTCCAAAAAGCGAAAGGCCGCCTACCGAAAGGATAGACGGCCTTTCCACATTCATTTCAT